>NZ_JZWV01000666.1 GCF_000966975.1 Streptomyces katrae
CCGGGGTCCATCCCCGCGGGTGCGGGGAGCAGAGCAGGCCACCCGCTGGGAGAACCCGCTGCCGGGGTCCATCCCCGCGGGTGCGGGGAGCAGGCTTGTTGACCTGGGACTCTAGTCGGGGAGTGCCGCCGATTCGAGCACTTTCGCCGAATCCGGCAATCTACGCATTCCACCCGTGTTCCAGAGCCGCGGCTCAAAAGGCCAGTTCCGTCCATCGCTCATCGTGGGGCTCCTCGGGGTTCGAATCGACGCCATGGCGAGCCTTGACCAGTCCCTGTCGGAGGCCCTGGCCCGTCGCTCCGCCAACCAGCGATATACGTGCACAAGCCACCGCCAGCCCCCTACGACGGTCCAGCACTGGGCTCTCCGAGGCCATCGCACCCCACGTCGTACCGAGCGGCGGTCGAGACCTCACGGACTGCTTCCGTGATCATCAGCTGGATCACAGTGCGGCCGACCACCCGAGTGCGGCGCCTGGCGCAACCAGTGCTCGTACGCCCTCCTCCCCCTACCTGTTGCACACCGAACCCCCGGTTCGCCCGACCCCATGCCGTGGGCCGCACGCACCGCTGAAGAACGCCGCCCAAGAGAACGTCACTGGAACGTCAGCGACACAACCCCGCACCCCAGCCGGGGTCACGGCCCACCATGCCGCCGGACGCCAGCCCTACCACTGGGCAGTATGACGCGGCTGCGCTACCGGGGACTGACGGGACGCGGGATAGTCAGGGCCATGGTCACGCCGCACTGCCCCACCCCCACCCCCCGCCCGTCGGCGGCCGAGGTACTGCGCGCCCGGTAGGCAGGCAGGCTCCCCGCCACCCTCGAGGAGCTCGCGGGGCCCGTGCACGGCGTGGTCGACCTGCCCCTGCACGTCGCGTGGTCCGGGCTGCGCTCCTACTACCTGGACCGGCCGCGCCTGCGCATGGGCCTGTACCGCACGGTCCTGGCCGAGGGCCAGCACGAGGACCTGGTGAAGCTCCTCCACCGGGACCTGCTCCTGGCCCAGTGGCCGGTCCTGCGCACCCTGGTCAGCCGGCACGTCCGGCAGGCCTGGGAGGAAGCCTTCCCCGAGCTGGCAGCCTCGGCCGAATCCGCCGCGGCGTGAACCTCACCGGTCTGCACCGCCGGCACCTCGCCGCCGTGATCGACATCGACTCCCCCTACGCCCTCGTCCTCGTCGGCGGGTACGCCGTCCAGGCCCACGGCCTGGTCAACCGCGTCAGCCAGGACCTCGACATCGCCACCGAGAACCCCGCTCCCATGGCCGACATCGCCGCCGGCCTGGAACGCGGCCTGACCGCACGCGGCTGGCACGTGGAGATCATCGGCGTGGACCCGCTCTCCCCCCGTCTCATGGATTCCCGCGGGCGCGGGGAGCAGGAAGGGACTGAACTTTCTTGATAACGGAGCCAGGGGTCATCCCCGCGGGCGCGGGGAGCAGACCCGGCGGACCGTCTCCACGACAGTCCACAGGGGGTCATCCCCGCGGGTGCGGGAGCAGAGCAGCCGGTCGGGCGCGGCCCGGCTGGGCCTGGGGTCATCCCCGCGGGCGCGGGGAGCAGGCTTCGTGACCTGCAACGATAGACGAGCACTACACCATTTTGAAGCACTTTCATCGATAGCGACATTTGCGGATGAAGCGCCACATCGGCTCAAGCGCAGCCTGCGTGTTGAGGGCGAGAGGGGTCGCCTGCAAGGCCGTTGGGAGGTCCGCGATGACGTCCACGGTTCCTTCCGCGTCCTCGGATGCGCGCTGATCTGCTGACGAAGTCTGGACCGCCAGTAGGGGTTTCAAGACAGGCACGGCCTGCGTTGACGGCCTGCCGTGGCTGGCCTCAGGCTGGTTTGCGCCATACGGAGATGTGCTTCGTGGAGTCCTGGGTGAACGGGGATCCGTTCCAGTCCGCTACGCGGCGTTCCAGCTCGAGCCCGGCGATCCGTGCCATCAGGTCGAGCTCCGCCGGCCAGGCGTATCGGTGCCGGGAGTTTTCGCGGCGGTAGGGGCCGTCTTCGCCCTCGCGGGTGAAGTGGTGCGAGACGAGGATCTGCTCGACGAGGTCGAAGGTGTCGAAGCCGAGGTGCCGCTCAGAGACGTCGAACGGCACCGCGACCTGGCCGGGCGGCAGGAGCCGCAGCGGCGGCACGCCCAGCTCGATGACGAACCGGCCGCCGGGCTCCAGATGCCGTGCGGCGTTGCGGAAGCACTCGACCTGCTCGTCCTGCGTGAGCAGGTTCGAAATGGTGTTGTAGACGAGGTAGACCAGGGTGAACCCGCCGGGGACGACGGTGGTGGCCATGTCTCCGATGACCACCGGGAGGGTGTCCTCGTCGATCTTGCGCCGCAGCACCGCCGCCATGTGCTCGGACAGCTCGATGCCCACCACCGGCACGCCGCGTTCCCGGAGTGGGACTCCCACCCGTCCGGTTCCGATGGCGAACTCCAGCGCCCGGCCGTCTCCGGCGAGCTCGGTGAGGAAGGCGAGGGTCGGTGAGGAAGGCGAGGGTCGGTCCGAGAACGGCAGCTGAGGACGCTTCGGCTTCCTCGGCGTCATAGCGGTCGGCGGTCGCGCGGGTCCACAGTTCACTGCTCGTCACGGGTGGCCACTTTGCCGGGCGCTTAGGGGCGCTGTCGACGCATTTACGTTCTCCGCGGCACAGGGTGCACCGCCCACGTCTCGTCGTCGCCTTGCCGGGGCTTCGGCCGACCGCCCCGTACCTCGGACCATCAATTCCGGAGTGATCCGACCGCCTTGGAGATCATTTCGTCAGGGGTGCTGAGGCCGCCTGGACCGAGCCGGCCCCGACGCGTCCATTACAGGTCAGCCGCAACCGACCCGGGGACAGGGTGAGGACGTTCCCATGGGTGCCGCGTGGTACGCGGTGCCCGTGTGGGGCCGGGGGTGGCAAATCGGGGGCGGCCGGGTCACCGGTCAGGGTGGAATCCTCACGGCCACGCGCGTTCCGCCCGGACCGGCACCGCGTGCCCCCTAGCGTGATGGGGAACGACCCCGACGGGCCACCGTCGGGGTCCTGACCCCGCGGAGGTACCTGTCATGGCCGTCTCGCTCCCCGAGCTCACCGGGGACTACGTCCTCGACCCGGCACACACCCGGATCGGTTTCGTCGCCCGCCATGCCATGGTCACCAAGGTGCGCGGCGCCTTCCACGAGTTCGAGGGCACCGCGCACCTGGACGGTGCCGACCCGAGCAAGTCCACCGGCCAGGTGGTGATCAAGACCCAGAGCATCGACACCGGTGTCGAACAGCGCGACCAGCACCTGCGCACCAACGACTTCCTGGACGCGCCGAGCTTCCCCGACATCACCTTCCGCGCCACCGAGGTGGAGCGGAAGTCCGACACGGAGTACCGGGTCACCGGCGACCTCACCGTCAAGGACGTCACCAAGCCGGTCACCATCGACTTCGAGTACACCGGCAACGCCGTCGACCCTTACGGCAACCTGCGGGTCGGACTGGAGGGCTCGGCGACCATCTCCCGCAAGGAGTTCGGCGTGACCTGGAACGCAGCCCTGGAAGGCGGCGGTGTCCTGGTCGGCGACAAGATCGTCCTGGAGTTCGACCTTTCCGCGATCAAGCAGGCTTAGCAGCCGTAGAGTCGGCCTCCGCCTTCTTCAGGGCCCCCGGCCCATCTTCACGCTCTCGCTGATGGGCCGCCGGCCGCCTCCGGTCGGCTGGGAGAGCCGTTGGCTCCGCCGGCCCGATTTCCCCGGCTGCTGTCCGATCGGGCCACGAGGTCGCCGCCTGAGTCCCTCGCCTTCCTCCGCGAACGTGCCCGGCTGCCCCACGAGTCAGGCTGCGGCGAGGCCGGCAGCCGACCGGCGCTCTCCGTCTCCCTGTGGCGCCGACCGCCGCCTCCGCCTGCCCGCCACCCACAGCCCGGGGGCCAGGCCCGCTGCCCGCGCGCCGAAGCCGATGACGCCGGACCTGAGCATCAGGATGCCGGCCCAGGAGACCAGCGACGCACCCCAGCGGAGCCACCGGCCGGCCGGCGGGCGGACCAGCAGCAGGGCGACCAGCGCCATCAACAGGCCGAGGGCGGCGTTCCTCCCCCGTCCGGGGGGGGCACGGCGGTGCGACCGGCTCGGCGCCGGACGCTGACCGCCAGGGCCCGCACCCGGGCCCGGGTCCAGCCGTCGTGTCGCGCTCAGGCGTTCCGCCGTGGACGTCGGTCGGGCTGCAGCCGGCGGGTGATCCGGTCGAACAGGTCCGTCAGGGGCTCGGCGACGTCCTGGCCGAACGCGGTGAGTCCGTAGGTGACCTGGGGCGGTGTCGTTGGTTCGACCTCCCGCCAGACCAAGTCGTCCTGGACGAGTGTCCGCAGCGTCTGGGCGAGCATCTTCTCGCTGATGCCCTGAATGCCGTCCCGCAGCTCGAAGAAGCGAAGGCTGGTGTTCCGCAGGGCGATCAGAACCCAGATGCCCCACCTGCTGGTCACGTGGTCGACGACGTCGCGAGCGGGGCAGTCGGTGTGAAACACCTCATACGGCCCGTCCGCCCCGGCCTGCCTCAGCTGCGCGCCTTCCCCCATGCCCGGAGCTTACCTCTGGGTATGTCCTTACGGAAAGTAAGTCCACCTCCTAGCGTCGGCTGCCACAGCACACAACACAACTGACCAGGAGCAGAACATGATTGTGGTGACCGGGGCTACCGGAAACGTGGGCCGCCCTTTGACGCAGGCCCTGGCGAAGGCGGGTGCGGAGGTGACGGCGGTGTCGCGCCACGCGGCGCCGGTACCGGTACCGGTACCGGCCCGAGTCCGGCACGTGTCGGCCGACCTGGCCGAGCCGCGCGGTCTCGCCGCCGTGCTGGAGGGGGCGCAGGCCCTGTTCCTCCTGCTGTCCGGCGAGCTGCACGCCCCGGAATCCCGGGTCGCCGATGTGATCGGCCTGGCGGCGGCCGGCGGGGTCCGTCGCGTCGTCCTCCTGTCCTCGCAGGGGGTGGCCACGAGGCCGCTCGGTCCGTCGCGGATCGCGATGCGCGCGGTGGAGGACGCGTTGCGGGAGTCAGGTCTGGAGTGGGCCGTCCTGCGGCCGGGTGGTTTCGCCTCCAACGCACTGGCCTGGGCGGAGTCCATCCGTACGCGGAGGACGGTCGCGGCGCCCTTCGGCGATGTGGGGGTTCCGGTGGTGGACCCGGTGGACATCGCCGAGGTCGCGGCGGCCTGTCTGCTCGACGGCCGGCATTCCGGCGGGGTGTTCGAGCTGACCGGCCCCGAAGTGATCACGCCGCGCCGGCAGGCGGAGGTCATCGCCGCCTCGCTCGGGGTGCCAGTCCGGTTCCACGAACTCACTCGTGAGGAGGCCAAGGCCGAGATGACCCGGTTCGTGCCGCCGGAACTGGCCGACGACACCCTGGACATCATCTCCGCCCCGAACGCCGCCGAACTGCGGATCAGCCCGGACGTGGAACGGGTCCTGGGCCGCGGCCCGCGCCCCTTCGACAGCTGGGTCGCCCGAAACGTCGCGGCCTTCCGCTGAGTGCCGGGTGAACCAGCCGGTGCGGCGGCCCGTCCACACAGTGTGACGCCCTGTGGCGCCCAGACCGCCCTCACCGCCATACGGCACCGTCAGGAGCAGACGCCGACGAGTACGTGCGCCATGCCCGCTCCCGCCCCTACCTGGTCGTTTCAGCGCTCGGCCTGTTCGCCGTGTGCCGCCGGTCCGCGGGCGGCCGCCCCGGAGCGTCCGGGGGTGCGGCGGTCGGCTTCGCCCGCACCGTGCGCCAGGGTCTGTGAGGGGCGCCGAGGTAGGTGAGGACGGCGAGGACGCGTCGGTGGCCGCTGTCCTCGGGTGGGAGGTCGAGCTTCGCGAAGATGTTGCCGACGTGCTTGTGCACGGCCCGCTCGGTGACGACGAGGCGGTGGGCGATCTCGGAGTTGCCGTGTCCCTGGGCCATCATCGCGAGTACCTCGCGTTCACGGCCGGTCAGCCGCGTCAGCGGGTCGGCGCCCGTCGCCGGGTCGGCGCCCGTCGCCATGAGCTGACGGACCACTTCGGGGTCGAGCGCGGTGCCGCCGGCCGCCACCCGGTGGAGGGCGTCGAGGAAGTCGTCGACGCGGGCGACGCGGTCCTTGAGGAGGTAGCCGACGCCGGTGCCGTCGGCGATGAGCTCTCGGGCGTAGGTGTCCTCGACGTACTGGGAGAGCACGAGGACAGGGAGGCCGGGGATGTGTTCCCTGGCGCGAAGGGCGGCTCTGATGCCCTCGTCGGTGAAGGTCGGGGGGAGGCGGACGTCGACCACGGCCACGTCCGGACGGTGTGCGAGTGCCGCCGTCACGAAGGATTCGGCGTCCTGGGTGATGGCGAGGACCTCGTTCCCCAGGGCTTCCAGCAGCGCCGAAAGCCCCTGTGCGAGGAGTGCGTTGTCCTCGGTGATCAGAATGCGCACGGGCACTCCAAGGTGATGACGGTGGGGCCGCCTGGCGGGCTCTGCACCCGCAGTGTGCCGTCGACCGCCTCGATGCGTCGGCGCATGCCGCGCAGCCCGGTGCCGTGGCCCTCGGCCGCTCCGCCCCGGCCGTCGTCGGTGATCTCCGCGCGGAGCGTGTCGTCGACCCTGGCCAGGGTGATCGAAGCGGAGCGGGCGTGGCTGTGCTTGGCCGCGTTGGTGAGTGCCTCGGTGATGGCGAAGTACACGGCGACCTCGACCTGGGCCGGTAACGGGCCCAGGTCGGCGAGGTGCGCGGTGGCGGGCACGGGGCAGCGGGCGACGACGGCCGAGAGCGCGTCGGCCAGGCCCCGGTCGGCGAGGACCGGCGGGTAGACGGAGCGCAGGAGGTCGCGTAGTTCGGCCATCGCTTCCTCGGCGCCTTCCCGTGCCCGGGTCAGCAGCGGGCCCACCCCCGCGGGGTTGGAGCCGAGGGCCCGTTCGGCGAGGCCGAGCTGCATGGCGAGGGACACGAGCCGGGCCTGGGTGCCGTCGTGCAGGTCGCGTTCGATGCGGCGCAGCTCGTCGCCGTGCGCCCTCAGCGCTCCGGTGCGGGTGCGGTCCAGGGCCGCCACGCGCTCGGCGAGTACCGCGGCGGCGGAGGGGGCCAGCAGCCGCCTGCTCGATGCCGCCGCCGGCCTGGCCATCAGGGGCGGGCCGACCAGGGCGAGCAGCAGGCTGAGCAGGAGCTGGGGCGCTCCGGCGTAGGCCGCGGATGCCCAGCTGTCGACGGGGACGTCCAGCAGGGGCCGGACCGGATCGTCGGCGGGGAACAGCCACCAGAGGCAGATCAGGACGAGGACGGCCGCCGGGAACACGAAGAGCGCCGCGCCGATGGATCCGAGCAGGGTTCCGGCGACCGCCATCCAGGGTGCCCAGCGCAGGTCGCGGCTGGTCGCGGGCTCGGACAGCATGGCCGTCAAGGTGCTTCGGGCGTGCGGTCCGGCCGGCGTGGCGGGTGTCGCCGCCCAGGTTCCCAGGCGGGTGCGTTCGGCGTCGGCGAGACGGCGCAGCAGCCGGAGTTCGAACGGCATGACGAGCAGGCCCACGCCGACGAGGCAGAGCACGGCCGAGTACACGAGTACGGGTACGAGCACGATGAGGGCCAGTCCTCGGGCGGCGACGGTCGCGCAGTATCGGGCGGCACGGGCGGAGCGCAGCGCGTGGGTACGGGCCGTTGAAAGATCCATCACGCCGCCCAGTCTTCCTCCCCCGGCCTGCCGGCACAGTGGAGCCGGCTACACCATGCGGAGGGGAGCGCACGCGATCGCCCCGGTCAGGCCGTGGTTCGTAGCGTCGCCCTCATGAAACGAACGAACTCACGACGAGGTCCGAGCCCGAGCCCCGGGCTCGTCCCCTTCCTGGTGATCAGCTTCGTCGGGGCGTGGCTGACCATGGTGCCCCTGTGGGTGGAAGGTCTGCGTCGGACGAGCGCCGCGCAGGAGACGCCGCCGCTCGCGGCGTTGTGCATGATCCTCATGATGCTGGTTCCGGCGCTGACCGCCTTCGGCCTGACCGCGCACCGGCGGGGGGCGCGCGAGGCCGTGCGGGTCCTCGGACTCGTGCGGGCCACGCCGTGGCGGCACGAACTGCGCTGCGTGACGGCGGCGTTCATGGTCCCGCTCGGCCTCACCGCCGTCGGACTGGCCGTTTCCACGCCGGCAGGTTGGTACCGGCCGGCGCACCTGCCCGGGCCCGGTACGGTCGCGCCGCTCGTGCTGAGCGCGCTGGTGTCCGTACCGCTGTACTTCGGGGAAGAACTCGGCTGGCAGGGCTACATGCTGCCCAGGCTGGTGCGACGCGGCAGGATGCGCGGCCTGCTGCTCGGCGGGGCGATCTGGGGGGCGTGGCACGTCCCGATGACCGCGCTCGGGGGAAGCTACCCCGGCCACCCGGTGCTGCTCGGGATACCGGTGGCGGTGGTGACCGCGATGCTGCTCGGAACGGTGATCGCGGCCGTCCGGCTCGCCACCGGGTCGGTGTGGGCGGCGGTCGCCGCGCACGTGTCGCTCAACGAGTTCGCGCTGCCACTGACCCGCCGCGTCTCGGGCGCACTCGTCGACCCGCTGCTCGCCGGGCCGTTGAGCGTCGCGACCTGGCCGGCGAGCGCCCTCGCGGTGGTGGGCGTCTGGCTGGCGTACCGGCGCCGCGGCGGGCTCGGCGTGGTGGCCGGGGGCGGTGGCGGTGGCGAGGGCGGCTCCGGGGTGCCGGAGGTGTCCGGGGTGTCCGGGGTGTCCAAGCGGTTCTCGCCGTAGGGCGCGTGGGCGGAGGCCGGGGCCGCACATCGGGCCGCTTCCGGCTGTCACGGGATCGCGGTACCGAGGATTTCTCCGGGCTCGTCGGGGCTCGTCAAGAAGCGTATTTGTGGGACTTTCGAGGGCGTCCGGCCGTCGCGGACAGTGGCCTCATGTCGTCGTTGATCGACCGATCCGACTGAGGAGACTGACCCCCGCATGGCCACTCACGACCGCCGGTCGCTGCCCCTGACCCCGCCGCAGAACGGCGTCTGGTTCGCGCAGCAGCTCGACCCCACCCGCCTCGACTACACCATCGCCGAGTACCTGGAGATCCGCGGGGCGGTGGATCCGGAGCTGCTCGCCGAGGCGGTGCGCACGATGGTGGCCGGAACCGAGACGTTGTGCGTCCGCTTCGCCGAGGTGGACGGGGTGGTGCACCAGATACCCGCCGGGCCGCCGCCGCTGCGGATGGAGACGGTCGACGTCAGCGACCACCCGGACCCGGACGCCGAGTCCGAGCGGCTGATGCGCGCCGAGCTGGCCCGGCCTACGGACCTGGGGGCCGGGGACGTGTGCCGCCACCTGCTGGTGCGGACCGGTCCGGCGGCCTACCGCTGGATGCAGGGCTACCACCACCTCGTAGCGGACGGGGTGACCGGCTCGATCCTCGCGCGGCGGACCGCGCAGGTGTACTCGGCGCTGGTCGCGGGCGAGCCCGTGCCGGCCGTCGAGTGCGCGCCGTGGCAGCGGATCGTGGCCGAGGAGGAGGAGTACGCGGCCTCCGAGCGGTGCGCGGAGGACCGGGAGTTCTGGCGGGTCCGCCTGGACGGGGCACCTGAGCCCGTCTCCTTCACCGGCAGCGTCCCGGCTCCCGCCTCGGGTACGACGGTGCGGGTGAGCGGCGACCTCGACCCCGCCGACACCCACACCCTGCGCGAGGCGGCGCGCCGGCACGGTACGCGCTGGTCGGCGCTGGTGATGGCCGCGGCCGCCGCCCACCTGCACCGCGCGGGCGGCACCGAGGACGTGGTCCTGGGCCTGCCGGTCACCGGCCGCACCACCCCGGACGCCCGCCGGACACCCGGCATGTTCTCCAAGGTGCTGCCGCTGCGGCTGGCCGTCGGCGCGGACACGACCGTCGGCGAGCTGGTGCGCGGCACCTCTGCCAGCATCAAGGAGGCCCTGCGCCACCAGCGGTACCGCATCGAGGAGTTCACCGGGACCGGACCGCGGCTGTGGGACGCCGCCGTCAACCTCATGTCCTTCGACTACGAGCTGTCCTTCGCCGGTGCTCCCGCCTCCGCGCACAACCTCTCGGTCGGCCCGGTGGAGCACGTCTCCCTCAACGTGTACGACCGCGGCGGCGACAGCCCGCTGACCGTGCAGGCCGAGGGCGACGCCGCCGACGTCGACCGGGATGGACTCGAAGCGCTGCGGGTGCGGTTCACCCGGTTCCTGGTCGCCCTCGCCTCGGCCGAGGACGAGGCTCCGGTCGGCTCGCTGCCCTTCCTGACCACCGAGGACGAGGAGCGGCTCGCCGCCTTCGCCGAGGGCGGCGCCGGCCCCGTGGCGGGGGACGCGTCGCTGCACACGCTCTTCGAGGAGGTGGCGGCGCGCAGCCCCGAGCGGGCCGCCGTGATCTGCGCCGGTCAGGAGGTCACCTACCGGGAGCTCGACGCCTGGGCCGAGGACATCGCGGACCGGCTGCGGCCGGCCGTCGGACCGGGCACCCCGGTCGGCGTGTGCGTGGAGCGCTCCCCGGCGATGGTCGCGGCCCTGCTCGGCGTCCTGAAGGCAGGCGGCTGCTACGTGCCGCTCGACCCCGGCCTGCCGGCCGAGCGCATCGCGTACATCGTGCGCGACGCCGGGCTGCGGACGGTCGTCGCCGGGCCGGGCAGCCGCGACCGGCTGCCGCACGACCTGCCGGGCGTGGTCGACGCGAGCGGGCCGGCCGACGGGTCCCGCTCCGGCCGGAGGTCCGTGCCGGTACCGGGCGCGTCCGCCGCGTACCTGCTGTACACCTCGGGCAGTACGGGCGAGCCGAAGGGCGTCGTCGTCCCGCACGCGGCGGCCGTCGACTTCGTACGCGGCCACCTCGCGCTGTGCGGCGCGGGCGACGGCGCCGGGCGCGCCGAGCGGTTCCTCGGGTTCGCCTCGCTGTCGTTCGACGTGTCGGTCCTGGACGTGTTCGGTTCCCTGCTGAGCGGTTCCACCCTGGTCCTCGCCACCGAGGCCGAGCGGGTCGACGTCGACCGGCTCCAGGCGCTGCTCGCCGATCACGCGGTGACGGTCGCCGACCTGCCGCCGGCGCTCCTGCCGCTGCTGGACCCGGCGGGACTGCCCGCGCTGCGGTTCCTGTCCACCGGTGGTGAGGCCCCGTCCGGGGACGCCGTGGACCGCTGGGCGACGGACGGCCGCGAGGTCTGGAACGCGTACGGGCCCACCGAGGCGGCCGTGTCCGTGACCATGCACAGGGTGGCCGCGCCCTCGCACGGCCGGATCCCGCCGATCGGGCGCCCGATGGTCAACCACCGTGCGTACGTGGTCGACCGGGGGCTGCGGCTGCTGCCGCCGGGAGCGACCGGCGAGCTCTGCGTGGCCGGTGCGGGTCTCGCCCAGGGGTACGCGGGGCGCGCGGCCATGACCGCCGACCGTTTCGTGCCGGACCCCTTCTCCGGTGTGCCCGGTGCGCGGATGTACCGGACGGGCGACCTCGTGCGCTGGACGGCACGGGGCGAACTGGAGTTCGTGGGGCGGGTGGACCGCCAGGTGAAGATCAACGGCCACCGGATCGAACTCGGTGAGATCGAGGCGGTGCTCGGCCGGCAGCCCTCGGTGGGGCAGGCCGCGGTCGTCGTGCACGCCCCCGCGGGGGGAGCCCGCCGGCTCGTCGCCTTCGTGGCGCCGCCGGCCGACGGCGGCCCGGTGGCCGAACCGGACGCGCTGGCGGCCGAGTTGGGACGGGTCCTGCCGGGCTACATGGTGCCCCGCACCTTCGTGGCGGTGGACCGGCTGCCCCTCACCCCGGGCGGCAAGGTCGACCGCGCGCGGCTGCGCGTACCCGAGGCCGCGGCCCGTCCGGAGCACCCCGCGCGGGCGTACGGCGCCACCGAGCTGGCCCTCGCGGAGTTGTTCTCCGAAGCCCTCGGCACCCCCGCCACCCCGGACGACAACTTCTTCGAGCTCGGCGGCGACAGCATCACCGCCCTCGGCCTGACCAGCCGGGCGCGGGCCCGGGGCTTCTCCTTCACCCTGCGCGAGGTGTTCGCGCACAAGACCCCGGCCGCCCTCGCCGCGGCCGTCGGCGAGCCC
>NZ_JZWV01000667.1 GCF_000966975.1 Streptomyces katrae
GCCCGGCCACGGGACCTCCGCGGACGCCGCCGATGCGGCCGCCGCCGGTCCGGCCGTCGCGGAGTGCGGCCCGCTCCCCGCGACACCCGTCATGCGCTGGCTCCTGGACGGGCCGGGTCCCGTCGGCCGGTTCAGCCAGTCCATGGTGCTGACCCTGCCCGAGGGCGCGGACGACGCGACGCTCGTACGGGTCCTGCAGTCGGTCGTGGACCGGCACGGGGCGCTGCGCCTGGGCGTGACCGCCGGCCCGGAGGGCCCGCTGTGCACGGTCGGCGAGCCCGGTTCGGTCGACGTGTCCCCGCTGTACCGGACCGTCGACGTGGCCGGGTCGGACGAAGCCGCCCGCGCCGCCGTCATGGCGGAGGCGGCCCGGGAGGCGGCCGGACAGCTGGACCCGGCGGCCTCGGTGATGCTCCGGGCCGTGCGCTTCGACACCGGTGGGGCGGCGCCGGACCGGCTGCTGCTGTGCGTGCACCACCTGGCGGTGGACGGGGTGTCGTGGCGGATCCTGGCGGCCGACCTGGCCACGGCCTGGGAGGCCGTGGTGGCCGGGCGTCCGCTGCCGGCCGCGGACGGGGAGGTGTCGTTCCGCGCGTGGGCCCGCCATCTCGAACTCCAGGCGGGTTCCCCGGAGGTGCAGGCCGAGCTCCCCTTCTGGCGCTCGACGCTGGAGGGCTCCGGGGACGCCCCGGACCCGCGGGAGCCCTGGCAGCGGATCCCCGACCCGGTGCGGGACACCGCCGGAGCCACGCGCACGCTGACGCTGGGCCTGCCCGCCGAGGTCGCCGGTCCGCTGCTGGCCGGGGTGCCCGGCGCGCTGCGCACCGGCCCGGCCGAGGTACTGCTCGCGGCACTGGTCCTCGCGGCCCACCGGCTGCGCTCCCCCGGCAGCGCGCCGGGGTCGCTGCTGGTCGACCTGGAGGGCCACGGCCGCGTCGACCGCACCGGCCGGCACGACCTGGCGCGCACCGTGGGCTGGTTCACCACCCAGTACCCGGTCCGGTTCGACCTGGCCGGCCTCGACCTGGACGCGGCGGCCCTGGGCGGCGACGCGCTCGCCGACCTGGTGGCGCGGATCCACTCGACGGTCGCCTCCGTACCGGACCACGGCACGGGCTTCGGGCTGCTCAGCAGGCTCGATCCGCGGACCGCCGCGCAGCTGTCCGGGCTCCCGCGCCCCCGGATCCTGTTCAACTACCTGGGCAGGTTCGCGGGCGGCGGCGAGGCGCCGTGGAGCCCCGCCCCCGAGGCGGGCGGCCTGCGGGCCGAGGTGGATCCGGCGATGCCAGTGGAGCACGCCCTGCAGATCGACGCCATGGCCGTGGACGGGGCCGACGGTCCCGCCTTCACCGCGGTCGTCACCCATCCCGCGGAGCTGCTGACCGAGGCCGAGGCGGAGGCCCTGGTGGCGGCCTGGGGCGAGGCCCTGCGCCTGCTGGCCGGCTGGACGGGCGCCCCCCGGCCGCGCCGCCTCACCCCCCGTGACCTGCCGCTGGTCCGGCTGACGCAGCCGGAGACGGACGCCCTGGCCGCGCGCTACGCCGGGCTCTGCGACGTGCTGCCGCTCTCGCCGCTCCAGGAGGGGCTGTTCTTCCACTCCGCCTTCGACACGGGCGCGTTGGACGCCTACACCGGCCAGATCGTCCTCACCCTGGACGGCGCCCTCGACGCCGGCACCCTGCGGGCGTCGTGCGACCGGCTGCTGCGCCGTCACACCGCGCTGCGGTCCGCCTTCACCGACCAGGGTCTGGACGGGCCGGCGCAGATCGTCGTCGAGTCCGTCGAGGTGCCGTGGGAGGCCGTGGACCTGGGCGGACTCGGATCCGCGGACCGGGAGCGGGAGTGGCAGCGGCTGCTCGCGGCCGACCGGGCCCGCCGCTTCGACCTGGAGCGGCCGCCGCTGGTGCGCTTCACCCTGGTCCGGTTCGGCGCGGCCGAGCACCGCCTCGTCATGACGAACCACCACATCGTCTGGGACGGCTGGTCCTCGGCGGTGCTGCTGCGCT
>NZ_JZWV01000668.1 GCF_000966975.1 Streptomyces katrae
GCGGGGGCCCGAGCGGGGCCCGAGTGGGGGGCCAGGGGGGTTCGAGCGGTTCTGGAGTGGGTTCCGAGCGGTGGCGGGGATCGTGGGAAGGCCCTGCCGCCCGCCGGGACGCAGTGCAGAGGGGAGCAGAGCCGTGCCGACACCCGCCCATCCCGAACTGCCGCACCTGCCGCAACTGCCGTTGGACGGGCTGTTGCGCCGTGCGGCGCTGCGGGCCCCCGGGGCCCCGGCGCTGCGCGTGGGCGCGCAGACGTACACCTTCGGCGAGCTCGACGCCCGGGCCGACCGGATCGCCGCCTTCCTGGAGTGCTCGGTCGGCCGGCGCGGGGCCCGCGTGGCCGTCGTGAACACCCTCGACGCCGACTTCGCCGCCGCCTACTACGCCACCGTCCGCAGCGGCAACACCGTCGTCGTCCTCAACCCGCTGCTCTCGCCGGCCCGGACGGCCAAGGTGCTCGCCGCGGCCGGCGCCGAGCTGGCCTTCGCGCCCCGGGCCGCCGCCGAGGCCCTCTGCGCGCTGCCCGACCGGCCGGAGAGCCTGTCCCTGGTCCTGGTCACCGGCGCCGAGGACGGCGGCCCCGTCCCCGGCGCCGCCGTCCCGCTGGACCTCGTGCTCGACGCCGTCGCCCCGGCCGCCGGGTCCGACGCCCCGCGCCCGGCCGTCTCCGTCGACCTCGACGCGGAGGCCTGCGTCCAGTTCACGACGGGCACCACCGCGAGCCCCAAGGGCGTCCGGCTCACCCACCGCAGCCTGGTCGCCAACGCCGTGCAGACGGCCCTGGCCCACCGGCTCGGCGAGGACTCCACCACCCTCAACCACCTGCCGCTGTACCAGCCGATGCACCTCAACTCGGCCGTCTACGCGGGCGCCTGCCAGGTGCTGTGCCCCGACCCCGACCCGCTCGCCTCCTTCGCCCTCGCCGAGGCGGCCGGCGCCACCCACTACTACGGGCTGCCCGCCCGCCTCCACCGGCTCGCCGCCGCCGACGAGCGGCTGCGCGGCGGCGGCCCCCTGCCCGGCCTGCCCGCAGGACCCCGGCTGACAGCCGTCCTCTCGGGCGGCAGCGCCCTCAACCCGGCCGCCGCCCGCTCCCTCTCCCACCGGCTCGGCGTCCCCGTCGTCCAGGGCTACGGCATGACCGAACTCTCCCCGCTCACCCACTGCCAGCGCCCCGACGGCACGACCGGCACCGGCTCCGTCGGCACGCCCGTGCCCGGGACCGAATGCCGCGTCGTCCACCCCGACACGGGTGTCCCGCTGCCCCCGGAGGAGAGCGGCGAGGTGCAGGTGCGCGGCCCGCAGCTGATGGCCGGCTACCTCGGCACCGAGGCACCGCCCGCGGGCCCCGACGGCTGGTTCTCCACCGGCGACGTCGGCCGGATCGGCCCGGACGGGGAGCTGTTCCTCGTCGACCGGCTCGGGGACGTCTTCCTCCACGACGGGGAACTCGTCTCGCCCAGCGCCGTCGAACGGGTCCTCGGCTCCGACCCCCGGGTCGCCGAGTGCGCGGTCGTCGGCTGGCCCGACGCCGTGCACGGGGCCGTCACCTGGGCCGGCATCGTCCTGCGCGAGCAGGGCGCGGCCGACCCCGCGCCCGTGCTGGCGGAGATCGCCGCACGCGCCAACGAACGCCTGGCGCCCTTCGAGCGGATCCGCCGCGTCGAGGCCATCGACGCCGTCCCGCGCACCCCGGTCGGCAAGCCCGTGCGGGCGGTGCTGCGCCGCAGCATCCGTACCCGCGCGGCCGCCGAGGCGACCGTCTGACAGCAGTCCACGAGACCGAGTGACGAGACCGAGTAACGAGACCGACATCCGAGAACGAACCCGTGCAAGGAGCGCCCGTCCATGGTGACCTACGTCAACAAGCTGAACGTCCACGGCGACCTCGTGCGCTTCATCGACGCCGAGGACCGCCTCACCCGCTTCGTCAGCTCCCGGCCCGGCTGCGTCAGCCACCAGACGCTCCGCCTCGTCGGCACCGCCAACTTCTTCGTGGAACTCTCCGTCTGGGAGGACACCGCCGCGCACCGCGCCGCCGTGACCAGCGAGGGATTCCGCGAACTGGCCCGGGAGATCGCCGTCCTCGCCACCCGCGAGCAGGGCCTGTACGAGACCCTCCCCGAGCAGGCCGCCACCGCCGCCTGACACGGGCCCGGGCCCGGGCGGGACGCCGGTCCTCCGGCATCCGCCCGCCCCGCCCGCGCGTCCGGGGCCCCCGCGAACGGCGGGATGTCATGCTGGGCGGGACATGAGCTCCGAGCTGCTGACCGGGGACCCCGGCCGGGAGACCGCCCGCCGTGCCCGCAGGAACCAACTCGCCCGGACCGCCCAGTGGTTCGCGGGCCTCGAAGCCGATCCGTACGCCCTGGTCCTGCGCACCGGCACCGGGGCGCCGGAGGCCGCCGAGGAGGCCGTGCGCGCCCTCGGCCCGCTCCACCGCAGCGCCCTGCCGGACACCTGGGTCACCGCCCACCGGGCCGTCGCCGAGGAGGTCGTCGGGCACCCCGCCTTCGACGCCCCCGGCCCCGCCGCCACCCCCGGCGGGGGGCGCCCGCCGCCCTTCCGCAGCGCCGTCCTCGCCCTCGACCGGGCCCTCGACCGGGCCACGGCCGCGGCCCTCGCCCCGCTCACCGCCTTCGGCGGACCCCTGCTGTGGGCGGCCGACGCCGACAGCCTGGAGAAACGGACGGCCACCTGGGCCCGCACGCTCCTGGCCGGCCTCGGTGAACGGTTCGACCTCGCCGAGGACTTCGCCCGCCGCCTGACCGGCCCGGTCCTCGCCGAGCAGCTCGGCCTGCCCGAGGCCGCGCACGAGCGGTTCTGCCGCCTGCTGCCCGACTGCCGCCACGTCCTCGACAGCCTGCTGTGCCCGCAGACCCACGCCTGCGCGCGGGCCGCGCAGGCCGCGGAGACCGCCATGGCCGGCCTCCTCGCCGAGGCCCTGCACCGGCCCACGGCCGAGACCGTGCGCGCCTCGCTGGTCACGGCCCTCAGCGCGGCCGAGCCCACCGCCGTCCTCATCTGCAACGCCGTCCGCCTGCTGCTCGACCGACCCGGCGGCTGGCAGCGGCTGGCCGAGGACCCGGACCGGGCGGCCGGGGAGGCGGTCGCGCACACCCTGCGCACCGCACCCCCCGTACGGCTGGAGTCCCGGGCCGTGCGCTCGGCCGTCACCCTCGCCGGCACCCCGCTCCCCGTGGGCGCCCGGGTCACCCTCCTCGTCGCCGCCGTCAACCGCGACCCGCCGGCCGAGCCGGACGCCCGGCCCTTCGGGCTCTGCGCCGACCTGCACTTCGGGCTGTCCGCGCACCTGGTGGAGGCCCTCGCCCGCGCCGCCCTGCGCACCCTCGCCCGGATCCTCCCGGACCTGCGCGCCGACGGGGACCCGGTGACCCGGCTGCGCTCGCCCGTCCTGCGCGCCCCGGAACGGCGGCCGGTGGCCGGCAATCCCGTTTTCTGAGCCGGACTCAAAAACTCTCCGAATTGCGCCATTCACACAAAAAAGAGTCGCCGTGTACCGGATCGGGTGCGACAATGAAGGGGCTCCAGTAAACGGCCCAGGAGGTAACCCATGACCGATACGCCGGACAATCACGCGGCCGATGCCGAGGGCAAGGACAAGTTCCGCGAGGCTCTGGAGCGCAAGGCCCGCAACGCCCGCTCCCAGCAGGCCCACCACGAGGGCCGGCTGAAGATCAAGGGTGCCAGCGGCCCAAACGGCCAGAGCCGGACCTTCCGGCGCAAGGCCGGCTGACCGGCTGACCGGTTTTCCCGCGCACGCGAAGGCTGCCGCGGTCCGATCACAGATCGGACCGCGGCAGCCCTTTTCCTTTTTCTGCGGAAAGGGAAGGCGCAACCGGATTTCCGCTCGAAAGGGAGCCTGTGTCAGGCCGTGGCGTCGGCAGGCTGCTTCACCTGGGGGGCCGGGCTGGCCGGGGCGGCCGCCGGGGCCGGGGCCGCCTTCGGGCGGGGGATCGCCAGGGCGAACAGGGCGCCCACGAAGACCACCGCGACCGCGATCCAGACGGCCGGCACCAGACCGTCCACGAAACGCTGCTGGCCGCTGAAGTCGCCCTGCGCCGCGAAGACGCTCGCCAGGACCGCGATGCCGAACGCGCCGCCCAGCTCACGGACCGTGGTGTTGGCGCCGGAGGCCTTGCCCATGTGCTGGGGCGGGACGGCGCCCATGACGACCGTCGCGGTGGGGGCGAAGACCAGGCCCATGCCCGCACCGGCCAGGACGAACGGGCCGACGAACGCCCAGTCGGAGATGCCGACCCCGACCACCAGGGCGAACCAGGCCAGGCCCACGCCCGAGACCGCCAGGCCCAGGGCCATCAGCCGGCCCGCGCCGACCTTCGCGGCGAGCTTGCCCGCCTGCGGGGCGATGAACATCGGCATGACCGCCCACGGCAGCGTCCACAGGCCCGCGACGAACGCCGAGTGGCCCAGACCCGTCTGCAGGTACTGGGCGATCAGGAAGGTGGCGCCGAACATGCCGAAGTACACGGCCAGGGAGACCACGTTCGACAGGGTGAAGGCACGGACGCGGTAGAAGGACAGCGGCAGCAGCGGGGCCGCGGCCTTGCGCTCCCAGGCGATGAAGGCCCCGAGGAGGACCACGGCCGCCGCGAACGCGGAGACCACCGGCGCCGAACCCCAGCCCTTCTCGTGCCCGTTGACGATGGCCCACACCAGGGAGACCACGCCGGCGCAGGCCAGGACCAGGCCCAGCAGGTCCAGCTTCACCGGGGCGCCACGGCTCTCCGAGACCGCCTTCAGGACCAGCGGGACCGCCACGACGGCCACCGGGACGTTCACCCAGAAGATCCACTGCCAGTCGAGACCGGAGGTGATCGCCCCGCCGATCAGCGGCGACAGGGCCACGGCCAGGCCGCTGATGCCGCTCCACAGGCCGATCGCCGCACCCCGCTTCTCCGCGGGCACCGCCATCGCGAGCAGCGTCAGCGACAGCGGCATCACCGCCGCCGCGCTCATGCCCTGGAGGGCGCGGAAGAGGACCAGCGCCTCCGTGGACGAGGACAGGGCGCCGCCGACCGACGTCAGGGCGAACACGGCGATGCCGGTGACGAAGACGCGCTTGCGGCCGAACCGGTCGCCGAGCGCGGCCGCCGCCAGCAGCAGGCCGGCGAAGCCCAGGATGTACGCGTTGGTGATCCACTGGAGGTCCTCGACCGAGGCGCCCAGATCGGCGCGGATCGAGGTCAGCGCGTTGGTCACCATCAGGTTGTCGAGGGCCACCATGAACATCGGCAGGGACACGGCGAGGATGACCGTCCCGAACGAGGGACGGGCGGGCGTACTGCTCAACTGATTCTCCAAGAAGGGTCGCGGGTCACACGCGGGCCGGCAGGGCGAACGCGGCCAGGTCTTCGGCCAGGGCCGCGGTCACCGCGTCCCGCTGCGCGTTGAGGTAGAAGTGGCCGCCCGGGAAGGTGCGCAGGCGGAAGGCGCCGTCCGTGGCCCCGGCCCAGGCCGCGGCCTCCTCGGCCGTCACCTGCGGGTCGGCGTCCGCCGTGAGCACGCTGACGGGACAGCGCAGCCGCGCCCCGGGGCGGTGCGCGTACGTCTCCACCGCCGTGTAGTCGCCGCGCAGGGTCGGCAGCACCATCTCGGCGATGTCCGGGTCGGCGAGCAGGGCGGCGCTGCCGCGGTCCAGGCGGACGACCTCCTCGATGAGCCCGGCGTCGTCCCGCAGGTGGACCGTCTCGTGGCGGACCGTGGCCGGGCCGCGGCGGCCCGAGACGACGATCCCGAGCAGCCGGTCCCCGTCCGGTCCGGCCTCCAGCCGCCGCGCGGTCTCGTAGGCGAGGGTGGAGCCCATGCTGTGGCCGAAGAAGGCCATCGGGCCGTCCACGCAGGAGGACAGCACCCCGGTGATCTCGTCCGCGAGGACGTGCAGGTCCGTGCGGACCGGTTCGCCGCGGCGGTCCTGACGGCCCGGGTACTGAAGCGACAGCACCCGCACCCCGGGCGACAGGGCCTCGGAGAGCGGGTGGTAGTAGCTGGCGGCCCCGCCCGCGTAGGGGAAGCAGACCAGGGTCGTGGCGCCGTCGGGGGCCGGGTGGTACTGCCTGAGCCACAGGTCGCGCAGAGCCTGGGGGTCCGCCATGGGGGAGGGTCCGTTCTCTCGTCCGTCCGGGGGCGGCACGCACCGCCCCCGTCGGCTCCTACGGCACCAGCCCCGGCTCGCCCCCCGCTCGAGAAACCCTGGGGAAACCCTCAGGCCTCGCCCTCGTGCGGCCGCAGGACGTCCCGCAGCACCCCGCGCGGCAGGCCGCGCAGACGGCGTTCGCGCGGGTAGCCGATGGAGACCTCGTCGAAGCGGACGCCGTCGTAGTAGGTGGTCCGGGGGATGTGCAGGTGCCCGTACACCACGGCCGCCGCCCGGTAGCGCACGTGCCAGTCCGCGGTGAGGGTGGTCCCGCACCACTGGGCGAACTGCGGGTAGCGCAGTACGTCGGTGGGCTCCCGGACCAGCGGGTAGTGGTTGACCAGGACGGTCGGCAGCGCCGGGTCCACCTCGTCGAGGCGGGCCTCCGTCGCGGCCACCCGGGCCCGGCACCAGCTGTCGGCGTCCGGGTAGGGATCGGTGTGCAGCAGGAACTCGTCCGTGCACACCACACCCGACTCGTGGGCGGCGGCCAGGGACTGCTCCTTCGTCAGCCCCGGCGCCCGGAACGAGTAGTCGTAGTGCACGAAGAGCGGGGCGACGACCACCGGCCCGCCCGCTCCCGCCCACACCGGGTACGGGTCCTCCGGGGTCAGTACGTCCAGGGACCGGCACAGCTCCACCAGGTACCGGTAACGGGCCTCCCCCCGCAGCGAGACCTCGTCGTCCTTCGGGGTCCACAGGTCGTGGTTGCCCGGAGTCCACAGCACCCGCGCGAACCGTTCGCGCAGCAGACCCAGCGCCCACTCGATCTCCGACGCCGTCTCGCTGACGTCCCCGGCCACCAGCAGCCAGTCCTGCGGGGACCCCGGCAGGAGCTGCTCCTCGACCAGCCGCCGGTTCTCCGCGTGCACCACGTGCAGGTCCGATACGGCGAGCAGCCGCCCGGCCGCCATCAGCGGGCCACCTTCCGCAGCCAGCCGTCCACGGTGGCCGCGACCGCGCCCGCGTCCGCGCCCAGCAGCGAGAAGTGGTCGCCGCTCACCTCCGCCACCTGGCCGGCGTGCTCCCAGCCGGCCGCGCCGGAGGCCGCCGAAGCGGAGGCCCGCACCAGCAGCGTCGGCGCCGCCGCGGGCTCCGGGGTCCAGTCGGCGAACACCCGCAGGTGGCCGCCCATCGCGAGGAACCGCCCGTCGTCGGGCACCCCGAGCGGGCCGTCCGGATCGAGGAGCCGCTCCGTCAGCACCGACAGCCCGTGCCGGCCCTCGGAACGCGCGTACGTGTCCAGCAGTACCACCGCCGCCGCCTCCCGGCCGATCTCCAGCAGTTCCCGGGCCACGGCGTGCGCGACCCAGCCTCCGGAAGAGTGTCCCAGCAGCACGGGCCGCGCCGCACCCGCCGCCTCGGCGACGGCCTCGGCCTGGGCCCGTACCAGGGCCCGCCGGCTGCGCGGCAGCACCGCCTCCCCGCCGAACCCGGGGTGCGCCAGCACCGTCAGGCCCCGGACGCCGGCCAGGGCGCCGGCCAGCGCCAGGTACTCGTGCGGTCCGGAGGCCGCGCCCAGCGAGGGGAACGCGAACAGTCCCGCCGCGCCCTCCCGGTGCGGTGCCAGCTCCGCCGGCGCCGGCCACTGCTCCACCGCGGCGCGGGAGTCGTAGCCGGGCAGCAGTCCGGCCGCCGCCATCAGCAGCGCCGCGCCCTCGTCGGTACGGCCCTGCGCGTGGGCGCCCCGCAGCAGTGCGGCGAACGTGCCCCCGGCCGGCTCCGGCGCCTCCCGCGCCGGGAGTTCGCCGAGCAGCCCGGACAGGTGCGCGGCCAGCCGCGTCACCGACGGGTGGTCGAAGACGGTGACCGGGGCGATCGTCAGCCCCGTCGCCTCCCGCAGCGAACGGACCAGCTGCAGGGCGGTCAGCGACTGGAAGCCCAGCTCGGTGAACGGCCGTTCCACGGACAGGGTTTCGGCACCGGCGTGCCCGAGCGCGCTCGCCGCGTGGCCGCGCACCAGGGCCGTCAGGGCCGCCGTCCGCTCCGCCGGGGGCAGCGCGGCCAGCCGTTCGCGCGGCGGGAGCCCGTCGTCGGCCCGCCGGTTGGCCGCCCGGCGCGGCGGTACGGGGAGCAGGGTGCGCAGCAGCGCCGGAACGGGCCGGCCCGAGGCCCGCAGCGGGCCCGCGTCGGCCCGGGCGGAGACCAGGGTCAGGCTCCGGGAGAGGGCGTGCCCGAGCGGCGCCGGACCGGCCGCCCCGGACAGCGGGGCCAGCCCCGCCGGGGTGCCCCCGGGGTCCGCGCCCCAGCCCAGCACGGCCGCCGGCAGCCCGGCGGCGCGGCGGCGGGCGGCCAGCGCGGTGAGGAACGCGCCGAGCACGGCGGTCTCCTCGGCGCAGCCCGCGCCGACCGCGCCCCCGACGGTGGTGACGAACGCCAGCGGGGTGCCGTGCCCGTCCACGGCGAGCGCCGCGTCCACCGCGGCCTCCAGCGACGGCCCGTCGGGCCCGGCCAGGTGGACGATGGCCGCGGCCTCCTCGCCGGGCCCCGCCAGCCGTACCCCGTGCCCCTCGGCCAGCTGCCGGGCGGCCTCCTCGGCCCTGGGCCCGTCGGTGGCGCCGCTCAGCCGGACCGGCTCCAGGCCGCCTGCGGCGGGCGCACCCGCCGGGACCGGTTCGGCCCGCACCAGACGCCGGGCGTAGGCGACGCCGTCGCGCAGCGCCAGCTCCGGCTCCTCACCGCCCAGCGCCCGCAGCAGGGTCTTGCGGCTGGCGTCGCTGTCGTCCACGTCCACCAGCACGAGGCGGCGCGTGCCCTCCTCGGCGAGCCGCGCCTGCACCGAGCGCACGAAGCCGCGTACGGCCGCGCCGGCCAGGTCGGGGACGCCCTCGCCGTCCAGCACGGCCTCGGCGCCGCTCGTCACCACGGCCAGCGCCGTGCCGGCGCACCGCGGTTCGGCGAGCCAGGCGCCGACCAGCCCACGGACCTCGTCCACGGCGGCCCGCACCCCCGGCCCCGACACCTCCGGCGCGGCGCCGGTCCGCAGCGCCGGCACCAGCAACAACCCCGGCAGCCCGGCCCCGGCTGCGGTCCCGGCCGTCCTCCCAGACGGGGCGCTAGCCTCAGCCCGGGCTCCGGCCTCGGCCTCGGCCTCGGTCCCGGTGTCGGTCCCGGTGTTGGTCCCGGCCTCGGTCCCGGCCTCGGTCCCGGTGTCGGTCCCGGCCCCGGACAGTAGGGACGGCAGGTCCGGGTAGGCGGGGGCGTCGTCGTACTCGGGCAGTACCGACGGGCCCCGGCCGCCGCCCGGTACGCCGAGCAGTGCCCGGGTCGGGCCCGAGGCCCGCTCGGGGGCTTCGGGGGCCCGTTCCCACACCACGTGCAGCGGGGTGACGGGCCGTCCGCCCCGGCCGCCGCCCTCCGCCACGCCGGACAGGGTCACGGTCGCGGCCGCCACCGGCCCGCCCTCGGCGTCGGCGAGCTCCAGCTCCACCACCCCGAACGCCCCGCGCACCGCCCGCACCCGCAGCGAGGACGCGCCCGTCGCGTAGAGGGCCGTACCGCTCCAGGCGAGCGGCGCCGGCCGCTGCTCCCCGGCGGCGAGTACGGGGTGCAGGGCCGCTTCCAGCAGGGCCGGGTGCAGGGCGTACCCGTCCACCTGCTCGTGCAGCTCCTCCGGCAGCACGGCCTCGACGAAGAACTCCTCACCCCGCCGCCAGACCCGCTCCACGGCGGGGTGCCCGTCCTCGCACTCCACCGGCTCGGCGCCCCGGGGCGGCCACACCTCGGACCGGTCTCCGCGACCCGCCACGCCGGAGCCCGCGGCCGCTCCCGTGCCGGCGGCGGCCGGGCCCGGGCCCGCGTCCGGGCGGAAGGAGGGCGCCCGTCCGGGTGCCAGGACCCCCGTCAGGTGCCGTACCCAGGGCTCCTCCCAGTCGGCCGCCTCCGGCCGTGAGACCGCGCTCAGTCTGCGCCGGCCCGACTCGTCCGGGGCCTGCACCAGCAGCTGCAGCCGGATCCCGCCCCGTTCGGGCAGCACCAGCGGCGCCTCGGCGGCCGCTTCCGCGAGCTCCGGCAGGCCGACGGCCCCGCCCGCCGCCAGTGCCGCCTCCACCAGCGCCGCCACGGGCAGTTCACCGCCGGCCGGCCAGGGGTGGCTGCGCGCCGAGACCGTCCCGGTGAACAGCACGGCCCCGGCCTCCGGCAGGTCGAGGCGGAACGCGGCCAGCGGATGGCCCGTCGCCGTCATCCCGGACGTGCCGGCGCCTTCGCCGCCGGGCGCCTCGTGCAGCCAGTACGGCTCGTGCCGGAACGCGTACGTCGGCAGCGGCACGGTGCGCGGCCGGTGCGCCGTGAACGCGGGCCGCCAGTCGGCCGGCCCGCCCCGCACGTACAGCTCCGCGAGCGAGGCCAGGAACCGTCCCGGCCCCCCGTCGTCGCGGCGCAGCGACTCCACGACGGCCGTCCGCCCGGACCCGCCGCCCGCGGCGGCCGCCGCGTCGAGGGTCTCGGTGACGCCCAGGGTCAGCACCGGGTGCGGGCTGACCTCCACGAAGTAGCGGTGCCCGTCGACCAGCAGCGCCCGTACCGCCCCCTCGAACCGCACCGTGCGGCGCAGGTTCTCGTACCAGTACCCGGCGTCCAGGACGGCGCTCTCCACCACCTCGCCCGTCACCGACGAGTACAGCGGGAGTTCCGGCCGCAGCGGCCGCACCGGCGCCAGCACCTCCAGCAGCCGCTCCCGGATCGACTCGACCTGCGGGGAGTGCGAGGCGTAGTCCACGGGGATGATCCGGGCCCGTACCCCCTCGGCCTCGTACCGGGCCCGCAGTTCCTCCAGCGCGGCCGGTTCGCCCGCCACCACCGTGGCGGCGGGCCCGTTGACGGTGGCCACCGCGATCCGGCCCGCGTACGCGGCCACGTCGAACGCGACCTGTTCGTGGGCCAGCGCCACCGACATCATCCCGCCGCGCCCCGACAGCTCCGTCAGCAGCCGGCTGCGACGGGCCACGACGAGGGCGCCGTCCTCCAGCGACAGGGCCCCGGCGACCACGGCCGCCGCGATCTCGCCCTGCGAGTGCCCGACGACGGCCGCCGGCTCCACCCCGTACGCCCGCCACAGCGCGGCCAGCGACACCATCACCGCCCACAGCGCCGGCTGGACCACGTCCACCCGCTCCAGGCCCGGCGCGTCCGGCCGGCCGGTGAGCACGTCCAGCAGCGACCAGTCGGTGTGCGGGGCGAGGGCCGCCGCGCACTCCTCGATCCGCGCCCGGAACACCGGCTCGGCGTCCAGCAGTCCGACGGCCATCCCCACCCACTGGGCGCCCTGCCCGGGGAACACGAACGCCACCCGCCCGTACGCGCCGGCCTCGGCCGAGCCCGTCACCAGACCCGGCGCGGCCTCCCCGGCCGCGAGGGCCGCGAGGGCCGTACGGAACTCCTCCGGGCCGGAGCCCAGCAGCACGGCCCGGTGTTCGAAGGCGGAACGGCCCGTCGCCAGTGAGAACCCGACGTCGGCCGGGCGCGCCCCCGGCCCGGCCTCCAGGTGCCCGGCCAGCCGGCCGGCCTGCGCCCGCAGCGCCGCCCCCGTACGGCCCGACAGCACCCACGGCACCACACCCGGGACGGGCCCGGCCTCGGGGGCCTCCGCCGCCGCGGCCTCCGGGGGAGCCTGCTCCAGGATCACGTGCGCGTTGGTCCCGCTCATCCCGAACGAGGACACCCCGGCGCGGCGCGGGCGGCCCGTCTCCGGCCAGGGCCGCTCCCGCGTCAGCAGTTCCACCTCGCCCATCGACCAGTCGATCTGCGCCGACGGGGCGTCCACGTTGAGGGTGCGCGGCAGCGTGCCGTGCCGCATCGCCTGCACCATCTTGATGAC
>NZ_JZWV01000669.1 GCF_000966975.1 Streptomyces katrae
GCCTGCACCATCTTGATGACGCCCGCCACCCCGGCCGCGGCCTGCGTGTGCCCGATGTTCGACTTGACCGACCCCAGCCACAGCGGCTGCCCCGCCGCCCGGCCCTGCCCGTACGTCGCCAGCAGCGCCTGCGCCTCGATCGGGTCGCCCAGCCGCGTCCCCGTCCCGTGCGCCTCCACCGCGTCCACATCGGCCGGCCCGAGACCGGCGCTCTCCAGGGCCTGCCGGATGACCCGCTGCTGCGCGCGCCCGCTCGGCGCGGTCAGCCCGTTGCTGGCCCCGTCCTGGTTGACGGCGGAGCCGCGGACGACGGCCAGTACCCGGTGCCCGTTCGCCACCGCG
>NZ_JZWV01000670.1 GCF_000966975.1 Streptomyces katrae
GCTCACGCCAGCCGGCTGCGGGCGAAGGCGTCGGCGATGACCGAGCCGGGGCTCGGCGCCGTGCAGCCGCTGCTCGACGCCGCGGACCGTCTCATGCACCTCGACCGGGCCGCCGCGCGGGAGACCTGTCTCGCGGCGTTCGGCGCGGCCATCTGGGCCGGCCGGTACGACGGGAGCGGGCTGCGGCGGGCCGCGGCGGCGGCGCGGGAACTGCCGCCCGGGGACGAGACGGCGGGGGTCTTCCTCCGGGCCCTGGTCACCTGGACCGAGGACGGACCGACCGCCGCGTTCCCGCTCCTGGCGCGGGCGCTGCGCTCGCTCACCCGTGACGAGGACCTCGCCGTCCTGTGGCCGGCCGCCAACGCGGCCGTGGAGCTGGGCGACCTCCGGGCCTGGCTGGACATCACCGGCCGGGCGGTGCGCTTCGCCCGGACGACGGGTGCGCTGTCGGTCCTCTCGACGGCGCTCCCCTACCGGGCGGCCTCGCTGTGCTACGCCGGGCGTTTCGAGGAGGCGCGGGACCTGCTGGCCGAAGCACCCGCCGCCGGTGATGCGGCGGGGGTGGCGACGAACATGGTCTCGACGGCCCTGCTCAGCGCCTACCAGGGGCGGGAGCGGCCGGCGCTGGAGCTGATCGGGGCCATGGAGAGGGAGGGCGAACGGCGCGGTCTGGGCCGCCTGACCGGCATGGCCGCGTGCGCGCGGTCCGTGCTGCACAACGGTCTGGGCAACTACGCCCTGGCCGTGGAGGCGGCGCTGCGGGGCGGGGAGTACCAGGACCTCGTCGTGCACCACTGGACGGACTGCGAGCTGGTGGAGGCCGCGACCCGGGCCGGCCGTCCGGACGTGGCGGCCCGGGCGCGCGAGCGGCTGGCCGACTGGGGGCGGGCCGGCACACCGTGGGCCCTGGGCGCGCAGGCGGTCGCCGACGCCCTGACCGGAGCGCCGGAGCGGGCCGAGGACCGCTACCGGGAGGCCGTGGACCATTTCGCCCGGGGCGGGCTGGGGGTGTTCGAGGCGCGGACCCGGCTGCTGCTCGGTGAATGGCTGCGCCGCCGCAACCGGCGGTCCGATGCCCGGGACGAGCTGCGCGAGGCACACTCGGCGGCGTCGGCGATGGGCATGGAGGCGTACGCCGAACGGGCCCGGCGCGAGTTGCTCGCCACCGGCGAGACCGTTCGCGCACGGACCCCGGGCCCGCCGGTCCTGACCGCGCAGGAGGCCCGGATCGCCCGGCTCGCGGCCACCGGGCACCCGAACGCGGAGATCGGCGCGCAGCTCTTCCTCAGCCCGCGCACGGTCGAGTGGCACCTGCGCAAGGTCTTCGCCAAGCTGGGGGTCTCGTCGCGCCGCGAGATCGACGGGGCCCTGGCCGACCGGTGACGGCGCCCGGTCCGGTCGTCGCGGTTCAGAGGCGGTCGGCGTCCATCACCGCCCGGGTGAACTCGGCCGGCGCCTCCTGCGGGGCGTTGTGGCCGACGCCGGGC
>NZ_JZWV01000671.1 GCF_000966975.1 Streptomyces katrae
GTTGTGGACCACGATGGCGGCGTAGTCGGGGTTGTCGAACGCGGCGGCGGTGCGCTCGAAGGCGGCGTCGTCGAAGTTCCAGGTCGGGGAGGCCTCCTCCCACACCAGGCGGCACAGGTCGTGCCGGTTCTGCCTGGTCTCCAGGGCCGTGCGGCCCCGGTCGGTGGCGAAGTAGTACTGGTACCACCAGGTGTGCTCGGCCTTCGGCGGCAGCGGGTTCCTCTGCGAGGGGAGGTGGGTGATGAGGTAGCCGCTCACCGGCACCAGGGCCTTGACCCGCTGCGGCCACAGGGCGGCGACGACACCGGCGGTCCGCGAACCCCAGTCGAAGCCTGCGAGGACCGCTTCGGGGATCTTCAGGGCGTCCATCAGGGCGATGACGTCCAGGGCGACCGCGGACTGCTGCGCGTTGCGGACCGTCTTCGGGGAGAGGAACGCGGTGGTGCCGTGGCCGCGCAGGTACGGGACGATCACCCGGTAGCCGGCCTCCGACAGCAGCGGCGCCACCTCGGTGAAGCTGTGGATGTCGTAGGGCCAGCCGTGCAGGCACAGGACCACGGGGCCGTGCGGGGGCCCGGTCTCGGCGTAGCCGATGTCGAGCAACCCGGCCCGGATCCGCTTCAGCGGGGCGAAGGCGGTGCGGCCGCCCGGTGCGGCGGCCGCGTTCGTCCCCGCGCCGACGGGCAGGGCGGCGGCAGCCGCCCCGAGGCCGATGGCCTGGGTGACGGTACGCCTGTCGATCATGTCCGTTCCTTCCTGGAGGGCTGCTGGCCCTCCCCACTCTCCACGGGCAGCCGGCCGTCGGCATCAGTCATGTGACGCTCTTTCATCCACGGGCGCGGCGGCGGGCCTCAGGCGCGGGAGAGCGCCTCGCTGCGGGTCAGCGCGTCGCGCAGCGCCGCCCGGGTGGTGATGCCCAGTTTGGGGAAGGCGCGGTACAGGTGCGAGCTGACGGTGCGCGGGGACAGGTGCATCCGCCGGCCGATCTCCTTGTTCGTCAGGCCGCTCGCGGCGAGGTCGGCGATGCGGCGTTCCTGCCAGGTCAGCGAGGCGGCGTGGGCGGTCGAGGCGCGGAGCGGGGCCCCGGTGGCGCGCAGGGCGGCCCGGGCCCTCTCGGCCCAGCCGGCCGCGCCCAGCCGCTCGAACTCCCGTTCCGCAAGCTCCAGTTGGTGGCGGGCATCGTCCCGGCCCTGGGCGTGGCGCAGGCGGATCCCGTGCGCGAGGCGGATCCGGGCCAGTTCGAACGGGAAGCGGGCGGCGTCCGGATGGGCCTGCGCGCGGGCGAACATCGCGGCGGCCTCCGGCTCGTCCCGCGCGGTCATCGCCAGCGCGCCGTAGGTGATCAGAGCCTGGCGGGGCGAGACGTCCGGCAGGCCCGCGTCGCGGGCGGCCAGGGCGTGCGCCCGGGCCTGCTCGGCGCGCCCGCTGTGCCGGGCGGCCTCGACGAGGTCGAGGAGGGTGCGCGGCGCCTGGTACGCGTACGGCCGGAACTCGCCGGGCCGGGTGATGGCGGCCAGGTGGTGGTACGCGGCCTCGTGGTCGCCGGCGCCCAGCGCGGCGGTGGCGGCGGCGGAGTCGGTGAGCTGCGTCAGGAACCCCAGTCCGCGCGGACGGGCCCAGGCGTCCACCTGGGCGCACAGGTCGCGGGCGCGGTCCGTCCGGCCGCGCAGGGCCGCGAGGTGGGCCAGGTAGGCGCGGCTCTGTGCCGCGAACAGGTGGTGGCCGTGCCCGACCGCCAGGTCGAGGACGCGCTGCCCGGTCCGCTCCGCCCCGTCCCATTCGCCGACCGCCGTCTGGTCCAGCATGATCAGGTGCAGCATGACCATGCCGGCGGCCACGGCCCCGGTCTCCACCTCGTGGTCCACGACCCTCTGGAGGTGGGGGCGGCAGGTGTCGAGGAGGTCGAGGTGGTACGCGGCCACGCCCAGCCGTGCTGCCTCCCAGGGCTCCATTTCCGGTAACCGTGCGGCGGCCCGCCGCAGCTGCTC
>NZ_JZWV01000672.1 GCF_000966975.1 Streptomyces katrae
CAGCTGCTCCGCCCGGCCGGCTCCGTGCCGGTTCACGTCGCTCCAGGTGTCGCCGTAGAGACGCGCCCGGTCGGTGGCGGGGCCGCCCGTGGAGGCGAGCAGTGAGCGGGTGCTCTCCCAGACCGCGCGGTCCCCGCTGTACTGGCTGATCGCCAGCAGGAGGACCACCAGCCGGTGGAGTACCTCCTCGGTTCCGGTGCGGGTGCCGGCCGGGCCGTCGGCGTCGCGGAGCCCCTCGATCGCGGCCGATACCTGCGCCCGGGTGGAGCGGACGTCTCCGTCCTGGTAGAGCGCCTGGTAGGCGGCCGCCAGCAC
>NZ_JZWV01000673.1 GCF_000966975.1 Streptomyces katrae
CGCCAGCACCGCGCCCGGCGGCTGCGCCGCACCGGGCGCGAGGCCGGTCCGGGCCAGCCGGTGCGCGTGGCCGGGGCGGGCGGCGTGGCCGGCGACGAAGGCCGCTTCGGCCAGCCGCCGGGACCGGCCGTCGGGGTTCTCGCTGAGCTCGGCCGCCCGGCTCAGCCAGGTCACCGCCGTCAGCGCGCCGCCGCGCCGGGTCGCGGAGGCGGCGGCCGCCTCCAGGATGCCGGCGACCTCCTCGTCGGGGACGGCCGTTGCCGCCGCCAGGT
>NZ_JZWV01000674.1 GCF_000966975.1 Streptomyces katrae
GCCAGGTGGGTCGCCCGGCGTTCCAGGTCCCCGCGGTGCAGCCGCGCCAGGGCCAGGTGGGCGGTGCGGCGCTGGTCCGCGGTGGCCGTCTGCACGACGGCGGACCGTACGAGCGGGTGGCGGAAGACGAGTTCGCCGGTGGCCGGTGCGACGTCCAGCAGTCCGGCGGCCACCGCCGCGTCGGCGTCGCGCATGACGTAGCGGGTGCCGGGTACCGCGTCCGCCCGGCCGGGGGTTCCGGCACCGTCGAGCGCGCCCGCGAGGAGCTCGGCCCGCACCCGCTCGTCGAGGGACGCGATACGGGTGTCGAACATCCGTTGCAGCCGCCGGGACAGCGGCACGCCGTGCGGGCCGGCCGGGTCCTCGTCCGGGAGGCCGCCCGGCCGGCCGGTGGGTTGGAGGGGCAGCTCCAGCAGGGCCAACGGGTTGCCCTGCGCCTGCGCGAGGACGAGTCGGCGAAGCCGCCGGTCCAGCTCCGGGTGCCGGCGGTCGAGCAGGCGCGCCGCGTCCTCCTCGGACAGGGCCCGCACCGGCAGTTCGGGCAGGGCGGCGGTGTCCCAGCGCGAGGCGGTGTCGGTGCGGACCGCGACCAGCAGTTTCACCGGACTGCCGGCCAGGCGTCGGCCCACGAAGCCGCAGACGTCGGCGCTGGCGTCGTCCAGCCACTGCCCGTCGTCGAGGACCAGCAGGGGCGGCCGCCGGCCGCGGGTCCGCATCAGCAGACGCAGGACGGCGATGCCGAGGGCCATGGCGGAGGGCGGCTGTCCCGGGGTCCCGCCGAAGGCGGCGTCGAACTCCGCGCCGCTCGCGTCGCCTTCCGGGCGTGCCGTGGCGGAGAGCAGCGGATGGAGGAACTGGTGCAGTCCGGCGTAGGGCAGGGCGGACTCCGCCTCGACTCCGGCGGCCCTGAGGACGACACGGCCCTCCTGCGCGGCCAGCGCGGCCGCGTGGTCCAGCAGCGCGCTCTTGCCGACCCCCGCCTCCCCCCGCAGCACGAGCGCCTGTCCGGTGGCGGACTTCACGAACGCCTCAAGCCGCGCCCGTTCCTCCTCGCGGCCCACCAACGCCGCGCTGTTCGTTTCCATGCCCGTCCTGTCTCTCGCCGCTGCCGCTCGCCCGCGCGAGGGCGCGGGGGCGGTGCCGGCAGCGGATCCCCCGCAGCCGGTCGGCTGCTCCGCGCCACGGACACCGGTGGGTATCCGCTGCCCACCCTCCCGTACCCGGGCGTCCGTCGAGCCCGTGCCCGACCCTGGCCGGTACCCGGGCCCCGCGTCTTCCCGGGTCTGTCTCTTATACACATCTCTGA
>NZ_JZWV01000675.1 GCF_000966975.1 Streptomyces katrae
GGGTGTGCGGGATCCGGGTGCCGGCGCACGGGCGGGGGTCATTCGGGGCGGGCGAAGCGGTGGGCGGCCCAGAGGAGGGCGAGGACCCCGATCGTCAGGAGGACCCCCGCTTCGAGGGCGAGCGGGGGCCGGCTGCCGAACCATTCGACGCCCGTCACGGCCGCCTGGTGCGGCTCGGGACCGCGATGGAGCGGCGCAGCAGGAGCGGCGCAGCAGGTCGACGCCGTAGGCGAGCGGGTTTCCGGCGGCCAGGGTCCGGGCCCAGGCGGGCAGGTTCTCCAGCGGGAAGAAGCCGCCGGAGAGGAACAGCAGCGGCATCATCACCAGGCCGAGCAGCATGTGGAACATCTCGGGGCGGGCCAGGCTCACGGCCAGGGCCAGGGACAGCGCGGTGATGGTGAAGGAGGCCAGCACCATGCCGGCCAGCAGCAGGGCCAGCAGGAGCGGATCGTAGGGCAGGCCGACGGCTCCGGCGAGGGTGAGCAGCACCGCGCCCTGGACGGCGGCGACCGCGGTGCCCCCGGCGCAGACGCCCAGCAGGAGGGTGGAGCGGCGTACGGGTGCCATCAGCAGTTCGCGCAGGTAGCCGCTCTGCCGGTCGGTGATCAGCCGGATGCCCACCATGATCGCCGGGCCCTGCACCGTCATCATCAGCATGCCGGGGAACAGGTACGTCCGGTAGCCGACGCCCAGCGCCGCCTCGGGGATCAGGGCGGCCAGACCGCCTCCGAGGAGGAAGAGGTAGAGCACCGGCTGGATCAGCATCAGCGCGGTGTGGACGCGCTGGTGCGCCAGGCGCAGCAGATCGCGGTGGACGAGGGCGTGGACGGCGCGCAGTTCGCCGCGCAGGCGGTCGAGCGGCGCGGGCTCGGGGAGGTCGGCGGCGGCCGCGGGGGCTCCCGGGGCCCGCAGGGCGGATGTGGTCACGCTCCCCCCTCGGCGGGCGTCGTCGTGGCGTGCGCCCCGGGGCGTGCGCCGCGGATGCTGCGGCCGGTGTGGTGGAAGAAGACGTCGTCGAGCGTCGGCGGGGTCGCGGAGGCCGCGTGCACCGGGATGCCGTGGTCCGCCAGGGCGGCGCACAGGCGCGGGATCCAGGAGCCGCCGTCGGGCACGCGCAGGGCGATCCCCTCGCCGTCCAGCGTCGTAGGGGTCCGCGGCGGGACGGCCCCGCGGACGATCTCGCGCGCCGCCGGGTCGTCCCCGGTGCGCAGCACGACCCGGTCGTCGCCGATCGCGGCCTTCAGCGCGCGGGGGGTGCCCTGGGCGACCAGGCGGCCGCCGTCGATGATGGCCAGGCGGTCGCAGTTCTCCGCCTCGCCCAGGTAGTGGGTGGTGACGAACAGGGTGGTGCCCTGGCGGTCGCGGAGGGTGCGCAGGTGCTCCCAGACCTGGGCGCGGGCGTGCGGGTCGAGTCCCGTGGTCGGCTCGTCGAGGAACAGGATCCGCGGTTCGTGCAGGAGGCCGCGGGCGAGTTCGAGGCGGCGTCGCATGCCGCCGGAGAGGGTCCGCACCGGGGAGCGCCGCCGGCCGGCCAGCGCGACGGCCTCCAGCGCCTCGGTGGCGCGCCGGCGGGCGTGGCGGCGGCCCATGCCGTAGAGGCGGGCGTGGATGTGGAGGTTCTGTTCGGCCGTCAGGTCCATGTCCAGGGCGCTGTGCTGGAAGAGCATTCCCACCTGTCGTCGGACCCGGTCCGGCCGGCCGAGCACGTCGGTGCCGGCCACCGTGGCGCGCCCGGCGGTGGGCCGGGTCAGGGCGCAGAGCAGGGCGATGGTGGTGGATTTCCCCGCGCCGTTGGGGCCGAGGAAGGCGAAGGTCTCTCCCTGGTGCACGTCCAGGTCGAGGCCGCGCACGGCGTGGGTGGCGGTTCCGTCCGGGCCCGGGTAGCTCTTGGCGAGCCCGCGCGTGCTGATGGCGTACGCCGTCCCCGGGTCCGAGGGGGCGGCGGCCGTGGCCGGTCCGGGGGCGTCGTCGCGGGCGTGTGGCTGCATGGGCGGTGTCCTCGTCTGCGGTGCGTGGTCTGCGGACTCGGGCGGGTGGCGGGGCCGGGCACGGCATCGGCCGTGCCCGGCCCCGCTGGGGAGCGGTGCGTGCTCCGGCCGGCGGCGCCTCGGTGGCGGCCGTCGGCCGGAGGTCCTCAGGGCCTCATCGCCCCGGTTCCCCGCGGGCGGGCGGTACGGGGTTCCGCCCGCCCGTGGGGGCCGTGGGCCCGGTGCCCCGTCGACACTGTGCTCGTCGCCGGTGCGGCCGGGCGGTGGCGGGGGCGAGGCCGCCGTGCTCGGTCAGGCGCAGCTGACGCCCACACAGACGGTGTTGAGGATGGTCAGGATGCCGACGCAGACGCAGGTGTCGGCGAAGCCGGCCCCGTCGGCGCCGACCGGGTCGGTCTCGGGAAGGGCGTGCAGGTGAGCCAGCAGTTCGAAGTCGCGGGTCTCCATGGCTTTCTCCTTCTCTGTGGGTGTGCGTTCTCTGTGGGTGTGCGGCAGGTTCGCTGCCGCTCAGCCCGGCTGCTGGATGGTCCAGAGCCGGGAGTCCTTGTGGCGGGTCCTCAGGAGGAACGCGAGGATGCCCGCGCTGCCGTCGCTCCAGCCCGTCGAGACGTCCCCGTATTCGGTGGGGAAGACGACGTGGCTTCCGCGGTGGGCCCGTTCGGCGGTGATGAGGCGGGCCAGGTCCTCGGCCGTGGCGTGGTGGGCGGGGTCGCCGGTGGCCGTGGCCAGGTCGAGGAGGAAGTCTCCGTTTCCCGCCAGTCCGTGGCACTGGCCGAGGGGGGCGCGGGGGGCGCGCTCCGCGACGGCCCGGCCGGCGGCGCGGGCCAGTTCACCGAAGCGCTCGTCCCCGGTGGCCCGCCACAGCCGGACCAGGAAGGTGCCGATGCCCGCGGCGCCGTGGCACCAGTAGGGCGCCGTGGGCACGTCACCGGCCTGCGTCGGCCACTGGGCCGCCCCGCCGACCCGCACCACTGCCGCGACCAGCTCCTCACCGGCCGCCAGGGCCAGGTCGAGGTAGTCCCGGCGGTCCGTGACGGCCGCGGCTTCGAGGAGGAAGTATCCGATGCCGGACGTTCCGTGGGCGAAGCCGAGGTAGCGTTTGCCGGCCTCGGTGGCGACGGCGGATTCCGCCGGTACGGGCCAGCTCACGCCGTTCGGCGCGGGCCGTGCCTCGGCGGCCAGCCGGTCGGCGGCCTCGGTGACGAGGTCGGCGAACCGGGGGTCGCCGGTGCGGTGCCACAGGTGGGCGGCCGCCAGTCCGCTGCCGGCCCGGCCGTGGGTGATGTCGTGGCTGGGCGTGGGCTGCTGCGGGGCCAGGGCCAGGGCCATCGCGTGGTCGCGGAGGGCGCGGTCGTCGACGGCGCGTGCGGCCTCGTACAGGGCCCAGGCCGTCCCGCGTCCGCCGAAGTGCAGGCCGGGGCGGGCGGAGCGGGTGTCCGTCCGGTCCGCGATCCAGTGGCCCGCGGTGGATATGACCTCCGGGAGGCGCGGGTCGCCGGTGAGCCGGAAGTACCGGGTCAGGACGGCCAGTACGCCGGCCGCGCCCTGCTGGACCGTACAGGGGTCCGTCTCTCCGGCCTTGGTGGACACGGGCCACAGCCGCGGCGCGTCCTTCGGGGCCATCGTGTCGACGAGGTGGTTCACGATGCCCTCCACCGTGGCCGCCATCACGTCGGGCGGCGGGGTGGCGGCCGGGCGCGGGGGGCTCGTCCTGTCCGCCGCGCGCAGGACCGCGCGGGCGGCCGCCGGGTCCCAGCGGTCGGCCGGGTCGTCCCTCATCAGTCCGAGGATCATGTCGGGAAGGCCGTCGGGCAGGGGGTGCCCGGCGCCGGCGGCGGCCAGCCATGCGGCGAGGCGCTGGTCGGCGGGGCGGGTGGCGGGCTCCTCGGGCAGCAGGTGGGGGACCTTGCCCATGAGGACGAGGCACGCGGTGGCGCCGAGGCTGTAGTAGTCGGCCGTCGGGGAGACGGGGGCGTCCGCCAGGCGTTCGGGGGCGCTGTACCCGGGGGTGCCCACGGTGGTCGGGAGGGGGGTGTCGCCCTTGAGGACGGCGAGTTCGAGGTCGATGAGGCGCAGTTCGCCGTCGGGGCGCACCATGATGTTGCCGGGGGTGAAGTCCCGTAGGACGCAGCCGTGCGCGTGGGCCGCGGCGACGAGGTCGATCAGCCGGCCGACCTGGGTGAGGGCGTCGGCGCGGTAGCGTTCGGCGCCGACGTCGCGGAAGTGTTCGGCGACCCAGGTGCGCAGGGGGACGCCCGGTATCTCCTCCTGGGCGAGGAACAGGTGCCCGGCGTGTTCGAACACGGCGAGGGGTTCCGGTGCCAGGCCGGTGCCGCCGAGCTCCTCCAGGGCCCGTGCCTCGGCGCGCAGCCAGTCGCGGACGTCGCGGCCCGACGCGTCGGTCTCCACGTGCGGGCGGGCCTCCTTGATGACCACCGGCGCGCCCGTGGTGACGTCCGTGCCCCGGTAGACGCCGCCCTTGTTGGTGTACCGGATCGCCTCCTTGACCGCGAAGCGGCCGCCGAGCAGGACCGGGTCCTTCGCCGCCTCCTCCGCCGGGCGCGGGGCGGGCAGCGTGGCGGGGAAGGGGCTGACCGCCCAGGCCGGGGGTGCGTACTGGCCGGTGCGCACGTCCTCGACGGGGTTTCCGTCGGGGTCCTCGATGTACCAGACCAGCAGTCCCTCCTCGGAGAGCCTGCGGCGGCCGACGAAGGCGCCGTAGCGGTAGTGGACCAGGCTGTTCACGGCGTAGGGCTGGTCAGAGAGGATGCGGGGGCCGTCGAGCCCGGCGGTGGCCGTGTGCAGTGCCAGGGCCAGCCGGGCCGCGTCGGTGTCGGAGCGCGGGTAGACGGTGATGAACTTGCCCGAGCTCCCCCGGGGTGTGGCTCGGGTGTTGAGTGCGCCGACCTGCTCGAGGGAGCGGGCGAACTTGAAGGCCGACGCGTCCCGCAGCAGGACGTCCAGGGCCCGGGTGAGGACCTTCGGCGCGGAGGCGGCCGTCGCCGAGACGTGGAGTTTCCAGCCCTGGGCGCGCGGTGTCGCGGACCGGGGCGTGAGGCGGCACCACATGTCGTCCGTGTCGGTGGTCCAACGCGCGGCCCCGCCCGTGGAGTCGATGGCCTGTCGGAGGAGTTCTTCGAGGTCGGCTTCGGTTGCGTGGCTGGTCATGACCGTCCCTCTCAACGGCGGGGGCCGCTGGTTGGAATATGCCTTCGGTAAGGAAGAACGTACAGCCGGGGTTCTGAGGAAGTCACTTGGATTCGGCGAGCGCACGGTGTTGTTGAAAGGCCGGCTGGTGTCAACCGGAGCGGAAAGGAAGTGCGTGGATAGTGCGCGCGGTGGTAATTCACCGGCGGCCGTTCGGTGTTGTTCCTGGAGGGTCTCCAGGGAATGGAAAAGCCATCCGCTTTCGAAAGGATTTCCGGAATCGAGACGAACGGTCCGGCTTTCGCGGGCCGGGAGGGACGCTATCAGCGCGTCGCTCACCGTTCACAGCCTTCCCGGTACACCGGCTGCGGTGAAGAGTTCGATTCCGCCAGAGAGCGACCTGCCACGGAACGCGACGCGGGACCCCGTCATGATTTGCGATCAGGCGCCTGAGCTGTATGCGGCCGAGAGACGTTGAAGCGTCAACCACGGGGTGCCCGCGCCCCGGAATAGGCTCAAACCGTGAGCGGACCGTTCCGGGGCCGGCGGGCGTCAGCGGGGACCGGAGAGGCCGGAGCGCTCCAGCGCGCGCAGCACGGCCTCCCGGTCAGCCGCCGTGTGGTCGTCGGCGCAGTCGGCGAGCACCGCCTCGATCTCGCGGGCGCCGAGGCGGTGGGCCTCCGCCGCGGCCAGGAGCCCTAGCGCACGCTCCCGGGGAACGCCCCGGTCGGCGTACACCAGCAGGTCCAGAGCCTTCTCGCGCACCGCGAAGCGGCTCATTCCGCAGTCGAGGCCGTCGTCGGCCAGCCCGTCGGGGTAGGGCGCGCGGGCCCAGGCGCCGTCCTCGTACCAGTAGACGCAGCCCAGTTCCCAGCCTTCCAGGAGCCCCCGCAAGCGCTGGAACGGCAGCCAGTCCGGCGCCTGCGCCAGCATGTCGATCGTTGGCTCGTGCCATTTGACGGCGCTGGACTCGTCCTCGCCGTAGAGGACGTAGCGGCCCCGGCCCATCGGCGCGAGGGTCCACCAGGTGCAGCCGCAGTCGTCGAGGTGCAGGCCCTCTTCGTCGATCCAGGTGCCGGTCCGGTGGACGCGGGGCGTCCGCTCCCCCTCCTCCCCGGCCTCCAGGACGGCGGCCAGGGCCCAGCGGGCCCACAGCAGTTCGGCCGCCGGCAGGTCCTCGGGCCGACCGGGCCTCTCGATCCCCATGCGGTACCACTCCTCGTTCCCCATGCGGTACCACTCCTCGTTCCTCGCACCGTGACCGTCCATGATCGCAGGCCGGGGCGAGGTCCTGGTTCCGAGGTCTCCCGAAAACCTCGACGGCCGTCTCGGCGCGGTGGTCAGGGGGTGGTCCGAGTGGTCCGACACCTGCCGCATGGCGCCGCCACCTCGGCGACACCACACCCTGTTCGGCTCCTTGCGCCTGATCCGAGGGGCTGGCGGAGGGGTCAGGTCCGCGGAGGGCGGGGATCGTCGTCGGCCAGTTGAGCGATCCAGCCGTACGGGAGCTCCTCGCCGTCCACGGTGACCGCCTCGACGGCCCTGCTCTCGGGGTCGATCTCGGCTTGGACCCCCTCCCCCTCGAAGCACGGGTAGCCGGAGACACCGGTGGCGCCCGTCGCTTCGACCCGGGCTGTGCGCAGCACGGCGGCGTGGCCCTTGGCGTCCTGGACGCCGGGCGGGCCGGGGCGCAGGACGACGGTGTACCGGTCGGGGACGGGAGGGGGCGCGGCAGTCATGGCCTCAGGCTAATGACCGCTCCCGCCGCCGCCCCGGAGGCACGGCCGCCGGCGGCCGATGTCGGTGTCGGTGTCGGCGTCGGCGTCGGCGTCGGCGGCAGGGAGGCGGTGGACCCGCTCCCCCTTCCACGGCGTCCGGATCGTGCCCGCCTATTCGGGGAAGGAGTAGTAGAGCGCCTTGCCGTAGAAGGACGCGAAGTGTTCCTGCCAGTCGGCGCGGACCGAGGCGAGCCATTCCTGGTTCTCACCCGCGATCGCCGCCTCGGCGCTGGCGACGGCGGCGGGGATGTCGGCGGAGACCAGCCGCTCGACCGCCGCCACCGGGTCCTCGTCCCCGAGGGAGACCATTTCCCCGGTCTCCAGGAGGAAGTACTGCGCGCGCTGGCTCTCCAGGTGCGTCGTGGTCGTCTTCACGCACCTGGCGAACTCGTCGTCCTCCTCCAGTCCCTGACCGACCGCGAGGAGAAGGCCCCGTAGCAGGGCGGCGCCCCTGTCGTAGTCCGCGGCGATGCCGATCCGGGGGCTCCAGATCATGGAGGGGACGACCGTCGTGCCGTATCCGACCAGCAGCTGGTGGGCGAGCGGGATGGCCCAATTGTGCTCCGATATGCACCGGATCGGCTTGGGGATGTCGTCCTCGGTGGGGACCGAGTCGGCGGAGAAGAGATAGGAACGGTTTGCCATGTCGGCGACCCTAACAGCGGGGTCTGACACCGGTGCTCGTCCGCCGCGGCCGCGGGCGGGGCGGGCGGCGGCCGCTCAGGCGTCCGGGAGGACGAGGAAGACCTCCGAGAACGAGAGGCCGTGCCGGTCGGTCTCCTGTCCGCACGGGCAGCCCAGGGTAACGCGACGCCAGTCGCAGGTCACGGACCAGGGGCCGTCCGCGTTCCCGCACCCGGAGCAACGGAAGGTGTCGGCCGTCCAGACGTCGTGGGCGGGTCGCCCGTAGTGCCGGAACCGGCCCGCGTACCGGGTCTGCCAGGGAGCGGCTGCGGGCGTGCGCGGGACGGTCCCAGGCGGGTGCGGGGCGGACAGTGCGGCGAAGAGGTCTGTCATGTCGGGCAGGAGGGCCTCACCGGCCTCCGTCGGGGCAGCCGGGAAGCCCTCCCCCGTGCCCCGGGGAAGCGGGTAGTGCGGAGCCGCCGCGGCGGAGGGCGGGTTCGGGACGGCGAACCACGGCAGGAGGGCCCGGGCCACGGCGGCCAGCAGGGCCGCGGCCGGCGCGCTGACCGCGCCCGCGTCGAGGTGGTGGACCGCGCTGCGCCAGATCCTCTGGAGCCGCCGGTCCCGGTCCACCGCCCGCGCCCGTGCGCTGCCGGCCCGGCGGGTGGGGAGCGGGGCGGTGAGGCGGGCGAGCACCCTGGCCGCCGCGTCGGTGTCCGCCGCGTCGGGGCGCCACTCCCCGGCGGCCAGCATGCGCCGGGCGCGTTCCGATTCACGGGTCAGCGCGAGAACGGCCAGTTCCTGAGGGCCTGAGGTCGAGGGTGGAGTGGCCTCACTGCCCGACATTCGCTTCACCTCTGCGTCCCGTTCCCGTTCTCCCGTCCAGCCTCGCACGATCGCGCCGAGCGTGCTTGGCGGCGCGGACCGCTCCGGTCCCCCGGTCCGGCACGTGTCCCGCCCAGTCCACGATCCGTACCGCCGCCCCGGCCGCCTCCTCGCCCCGGCACTGCGCGTGGTGCCGGCGGGCGATGCCGTCCAGGTCGAGGTGGGGCGCGAAGGCGGGATGCGCCGCCAGCCGCCGCGCGTATGCCCACAGGTGCGGGTGGTCGGTGAGGCGGTAGACCGCCGCCGCGTCCAGGTGCCAGCGGTGCACGGTGTCCAGCTGGACCAGCGTCACCCACAACTGGACGTCGGCGGCGGTCGGTTCCACGCCCAGCAGGTACTCGGCGGCGGAGAGCCGCCGCTCCAGCGCGCCCAGTGCGCGCAGCAGGGTGGCGAGGGCGGTGTCGCGTTCCGCCTGGTCCCCGCCGGCCCGGCCGGCGCGCTGTGCCGCCGCGTTGATGCCCTCCTCGCAGAGCCTTCCGATGGCCTCGATCCGTGCGTCGGTGCCGGCCGGGTACAGCTGCCGGCCGCCGGTGTCGAAGAGCCTGCCCATGTCCTGGAGGATGTCCGGGGCGTGCGTGCTGACGATCCGTCCGGTCCAGGAGTCGGCGAGCACCGGTGCCACGGCCGGTCCGGGGTGGCGGTGGGAGCTGGCCTGGTAGAGCGGGCGCAGTGCCAGGTGTCCGCCGTCGGGTGCGTCGGGCACGGCGGGCAGCAGCGTCATCGGGAGGACGTCCTCCAGGGCGAGCAGGCTGTGCGTGACCGCGATCCGCAGACAGGACGGGCCGGACGGCGAAAGGTGGAGCCGGTAGCGGTGCGGCACGGCGGGATATCCGCTGCGCGCGTCACGGCCGATCCTGCTCCGGAAGGACGGCGCGTCGGTCGGACGAGTGGTGGACATGCTTCTCCCTGGGAGTGCTCGGGCACGGGGCATGCGACGGCGACGGCCGGCGACGGATTCGGCGCGGCCGGGACCCGGAGGGTGAGGGGCGCAGGTCAGCGGCGGGCGGGCGCGGGAGCGCCGGGGTGCGGGGGATTCGCCGCACTGCACACGCGCAGGAGGTCGATGTGGCGGCGGGTCGTCAGCAGCGGGCACGCGGGCACGGCGGCGCGTACGCCGTCGGTGCGTCCGTCCCTCGCTGAACAGCCCATGATTCCCTACCACTTCACCAGGATTCGCCGTTCTGGAGTGTCCGCGCCCGTCCCGGCGGGTGTCAAGACCGCCACCGGGGCTCCGCCCGGCCCGACGAGCACAACGGCCGCCACCTCGTTCGGGCCGTTCACCTGGGCCCGAATCAGCGATGTCAAGCCGTGTGCTTGTGCATCACGTCGAGGTAGTGCCGATCGTGGTGCGGAACGTGGTGGTCCCGGCCAGGCAGGCTGAACACAGCGCAGACCTCGGCCGGCTGGGTGAGGATGCTCGACTGCTCGCCGAAGGTCAGGACAGGGTTGACCCCGTGGTCGCAGCCGGCGGTGTCGAGGGCAGTGACCAGTTCCTCGCGGAGCACGGTGGCCTCGAATGACTCGGAATCGGGCAGGACGAGCGGTGGGAGTTTGGCGGTCGAACCAGGCCAGAGGCTGATCCAGATGCCACTGACGGCGCGCTGCGTGACCACCAGTCGCAGCCCGCTCCAGGAGTAGGGGTAGCCGTCGATATCGGGCCCCTTCATGATGTGGGCGGGGTGCGGGCGCCCCGGGCCGAGCAGGTCTTCAGCCTCGATCAGGGGCATCCCGCAGTGAAGAGGGCCGATCCGGCCGGTTCGGGCGAAGTCGACGAGCACGTCCATCAAGGTCACGGCAGTGACTGTGACACTCTCTTGGGCTTGTGCGCACTCCGATATCAGCGCGGTGCGGCCCCCCTTGGAGCGGATTTTGGAGTCAGGCCTGGCGGGCAGAGGCTGCGAGCCGGTCGGCGAGCGCGAGGACGAGGTCTCGTAGTTCGTCCGGTCGCTCGATGACGAACGGCCGGTCGAGCGAGGCGAGCACGGGTGGCAGCCAGTCGAGCCGCTCTGCTCTCAGTTCGACGTGGAACCAGCGCTCGGTGTGCGGATCCGCGGCTTCCGCGGGGACGATCTCCTTCACGCTCGCGATGCCGGCAGGCAGTCGGGTGCGGATCTGTTCGACCGTCCCGTGGATCCGCAGGGTCACCTCGTGCCGGTATGCGGCCCCGGCGAGCCCTGACAGGACGCGCTGGGCCGGATCGAGGCCGGCGGGCGGCTCGAATGAGCCTGGCAAGGGCCTTGCGTCCGCGATGCGGTCGAGCCGGAAGGTCCGGTCCTGGCCGATCTCGGGATCGCTGCCCGTGATGTACCACCGGCCCTCGTGGGCGACGATCCCGTACGGGTGCAGGGTGCGTTCGCTTCGTCGGCCGTCTCGGGCGGTGTACCTGATCAAGGTCGGGCGGCTGTGGCGTACCGCGTCGGCGATGGCGAGCAGGACGCCCGTCTCCGGGGTGGCCGCCTCGCCGGGCTCAGCCGTGAAGGCGAGGGATTCCATGACGGCGTCGAGCCGACGGGCCAGACGCTCGGGCAGTGCCCGGCGGATCTTGGCCGCCGCCGTCTCGCCCGCGGTTCCGGTCGTCGCCGGCAACCCGGTCCTGCGGCCGGCGGCGAGGCCGAGCAGCACGGCGAGCGCCTCGTCGTCGTTGAGCATGAGCGGAGGCAGTCGGTAGCCGGGGGCGAGCCGGTACCCGCCGTAGCGGCCGCGGATCGCCTCGACCGGGATGTCGAGGTCGACGAGGTGGCCCACGTACCGCCGCACGGTGCGTGCGTCGACGCCGAGCCGGTCGGCGAGTTCGGCCATCGTTCTGATGCCGCCCGACTGCAGGAGTTCCAGGAGGGTGAGCACGCGGCTGGTGGGTCGAGCCATGTCCACGAGCGTAGCGTTGATACCGGACCGATCCTGTCCAGTATTTGCTCTAGCGTCCGAGGTGCAACGGCTTCACCAGCTTGAGGAGAGCACCATGGACTTCGTCTCGATCCGGATCATCACCGGCGACATCGCGCGCCTCGTCGACTTCTACGAGCGGGCCACCGGTGTGCGGGCGGACTGGTCCACCGAGGACTTCGCCGAATTGCGGACCCCGAGCGCGACCCTCGCGATCGGCAGCACCCGCACGGTGGCGCTGTTCGCTCCCGGCTCCGCCCGTCCGGCCGACAACAACACCGTGATCATCGAATTCCTCGTCCCGGACGTCGACGGCGTGTACCGGAACCTGACCGATGTCGTCGCCGACTTCGTGACCGAGCCCACCACGATGCCCTGGGGGAACCGGTCGCTCCTGCTCCGTGACCCCGACGGCAACCTCGTCAACTTCTTCACCCCTGTCACGCCGGCGGCCGTCGAGAAGTTCGGCCGCTGACGACAGTGCGACCGCCCGGGCGGCCGGGGCCGGCGTCCCCGATCTGCGCGACCGTCCCGACCCCGTGGCCCGGCGGGCGTGGCGCCCGCCCGCCGTTCACGCGGCGGGCGGGCGGTCGGGGGCGGTCAGGTCTCCAATCCGAAGTAGCGCCCCAGGTAGTCGACGATCTCCGGCGCGTGGGGGGCAGGAGTTCGGGCAGC
>NZ_JZWV01000083.1 GCF_000966975.1 Streptomyces katrae
CTCTTTTCCGTTCCGTTTCCGGTCTGGATTCGAATTCCGATGGCCTTCGGGGGGCCTTTTCCCTTTCGGGTGGGACAGACTTTATCAGGTTTCCCCGGTCTGTTTTCCCATCCTCCCCGACACATCGGTCCGGGCACACGTGTGTGCGCCGTTCCGTGCGGGTGGAGTCGTCAACTTACTGGAGCGGGGCCCCCGGATGCAAATCCGGTTGCCCCGCTCCGGTGATGTCGCTACCGATGACGCCGGGATCAGACCTCGACGACGACCGGGAGGATCATCGGGCGGCGGCGGTAGCCGTCGGAGACCCACTTGCCCACCGTACGGCGGATGAGCTGCTGGATCTGGTGCGGCTCGGCCACGCCGTCGGCCGCGGCGCGGGCGATGGCCTCCTCGATCTTCGGGACGATCGCCGTGAAGGCGGAGTCCTCGATGCCGGAGCCGCGGGCCTGGATGGTCGGGCCGCTGACGACCTTGCCGGTGGTGCTGTCCACCACGACGAAGACCGAGACGATGCCCTCGTCGCCCAGGATGCGGCGGTCCTTGAGGGAGGCCTCCGTGACGTCGCCGACCGAGAGGCCGTCCACGTACACGTAGCCGGCCTGGACCTTGCCGGAGATGCGGGCCTTGCCGTCGATCAGGTCGACGACCACGCCGTCCTCGGCGATGACGATGCGGTCCTTCGGGACGCCCGTCATGGCGCCGAGTTCGGCGTTGGCGCGCAGGTGGCGCCATTCGCCGTGGACCGGCATCAGGTTCTTCGGCTTGCAGATGTTGTAGAAGTACAGCAGCTCGCCGGCCGAGGCGTGGCCCGAGACGTGGACCTTGGCGTTGCCCTTGTGGACGACGTTCGCGCCCCAGCGGGTCAGGCCGTTGATCACGCGGTAGACCGCGTTCTCGTTGCCCGGGATCAGGGACGACGCCAGGATCACGGTGTCGCCGGGGACGATCCGGATCTGGTGGTCGCGGTTGGCCATGCGGGACAGGGCCGCCATCGGCTCGCCCTGGGAGCCCGTGCAGACCAGCACGACCTCGTCGTCCGGCAGGTCGTCGAGGGTCTTGACGTCGACGACGAGGCCAGCCGGGACCCGGAGGTAGCCCAGGTCGCGGGCGATGCCCATGTTGCGGACCATGGAGCGGCCGACGAAGGCGACGCGGCGGCCGTACTCGTGGGCGGCGTCCAGGATCTGCTGGATGCGGTGCACGTGGCTGGCGAAGGACGCCACGATGATCCGCTTCTGGGCACCCGCGAAGACGCCGCGGATGACGTTGGAGATGTCGCGCTCCGGCGGGACGAAGCCCGGGACCTCGGCGTTCGTGGAGTCCGAGAGGAGGAGGTCGATGCCCTCCTCGCTCAGACGCGCGAAGGCGTGCAGGTCCGTGAGGCGGTTGTCCATCGGGAGCTGGTCCATCTTGAAGTCGCCGGTGGCGACGACCAGACCCGCGCCCGTGCGGATGGCGACGGCCAGGGCGTCCGGGATGGAGTGGTTGACGGCGATGAACTCGCAGTCGAAGGGCCCGAGGTTCTCGCGTTCGCCCTCCTTCACCTCGAGGGTGTAGGGGCGGATGCGGTGCTCCTGGAGCTTGGCCTCGATGAGGGCCAGCGTCAGCTTGGAGCCGATCAGCGGGATGTCCGGCTTCTCCCGGAGGAGGTACGGGACGGCGCCGATGTGGTCTTCGTGGCCGTGGGTGAGGACGATGCCCTCGACGTCGTCGAGCCGGTCCCGGATGGACGTGAAGTCCGGAAGGATCAGGTCGATGCCCGGCTGCTCCTCCTCGGGGAAGAGGACACCGCAGTCGACGATCAGCAGGCGGCCGTCGAACTCGAAGACGGTCATGTTGCGGCCGATCTCGCCGAGACCGCCCAGCGGCGTGACCCGCAGGCCGCCCTTGGGGAGCTTCGGCGGCGGGCCCAGTTCAGGGTGCGGATGGCTCAAAGGTTCTCCTTCACCACGCGCGCCACGTACCCCTCAGGCACGTGGCGCGCATGTCATTCGTGCACTTGCTCTTGTCTGTTTTCGGTCCTGCTTATTCAGTTGTGAAGTCCGTTGTCAGAGCTGTACCCCGCCGGCGGCGAGATCGAGCTTGAGCTGGGCCGTCTCTTCGTCGGTCAGGCCGATGAGCGGGAGCCGCAGCGGGCCCGCGGGCAGCCCCTGCAGGTTCAGGGCGGCCTTGGTGGTCATCACGCCCTGGGTGCGGAACATGCCCGTGAAGACGGGGAGCAGCTTCTGGTGGATCTCGGTGGCCTTCTGCACGTCGCCGCCGAGGTGGGCCTCCAGCATCTCGCGCAGGTCGGGGGTGACCACGTGGGAGACGACGGAGACGAAGCCGGCGGCGCCGACCGACAGGAGCGGCAGGTTCAGCATGTCGTCGCCGGAGTACCAGGCGAGGCCGCTCTGCGCGATGGCCCAGCTGGCGCGGCCGAGGTCGCCCTTGGCGTCCTTGTTGGCGACGATACGGGGGTGCTCGGCGAGCCTGACCAGGGTTTCGGTGTTGATCGGGACGCCGCTGCGGCCGGGGATGTCATAGAGCATGACCGGCAGCCCGGTGGCGTCCGCGATGGCCGTGAAGTGCTGGAAGAGGCCTTCCTGCGGCGGCTTGCTGTAGTAGGGCGTGACCGCGAGGAGGCCGTGGGCGCCGGTGCGCTCGGCCTGGCGGGCCAGCTCCAGGGTGTGCCGCGTGTCGTTGGTGCCGATTCCGGCCACGACGTGGGCGCGGTCGCCGACCGCTTCGAGTACGGCTCGTACGAGGTCGTTTTTCTCCGCGTCGGTGGTCGTGGGGGACTCACCGGTGGTGCCGTTGATGATCAGACCGTCGTTGCCTGCGTCCACCAGGTGGACGGCGAGACGCTGCGCGCCGTCGAGGTCAAGTGCGCCATCCGCCGTAAAGGGCGTGATCATGGCGGTGAGGACCCGCCCGAAGGGGGTCTGCGGAGTCGAGATCGGAGCCATGGGTAACACGCTACTCGCTGCCATGCTCGCAGTGTCCCCTCGGGGGACGTCAACCGGGGATCCGTCGTGGGGGTCCCCCCGGTGGTGACCGGGGGTGGCCGGGGGGCGGCCGGTGTTGGATCCCGGCACTGCCTGCTCGGGGGTTCAAGCAGTGCCGGGTCCGTTTGATCAGCCTAGATGAACTTTCCGAAACGCCGCAATACGGACACTTGGGACTTCTCCCAGCACATCCGTACGCCGCACGTGCATCGGACCTTACGGGGCAACGCGACCGTTGCCGTTGAAGGCCGCGTAGGTCAGCGGCATGAGCTTCGCCCAGTGCTGCTCCATCTTCTCGCCGACCATCTCGATCTCCCGCTGCGGGAAGGACGGCACCTTCGCCAGCTCGTGCTGGGTGCGCAGGCCGAGGAAGTGCATGAGCGAGCGCGCGTTGCAGGTGGCGTACATCGACGAGAACAGGCCGACCGGCAGGACCGCCCGGGCGACCTCGCGCGCGACGCCGGCCGCGAGCATCTCCTGGTACGCCTCGTAGGCCTGGCGGTAGCTGTCCTCCATGACGCGGCCGGTCAGCTCCTGCTGCGCCTCGGTGCCCTCGACGAAGACGTACTTGCCCGGACGGCCCTCCTGGACGAGCTTGCGCTCGGCGTCGGGGACGTAGAAGACCGGCTGCAGCTCCCTGTAGCGGCCGGACTCCTCGTTGTAGGACCAGCCCACGCGGTGGCGCATGAACTCGCGGAACACGAAGATCGGGGCGCTGATGAAGAAGGTCATCGAGTTGTGCTCGAAGGGGCTGCCGTGGCGGTCGCGCATCAGGTAGTTGATGAGGCCCTTGGAGCGCTCCGGGTCCTTCTGGAGCTCGTCGAGGGACTGCTCACCGGCCGTCGACACACGGGCGGCCCACAGCACGTCGCTGTCGGCGGCGGAGTGCTTGACCAGCTCCACCGTCACATCACTGCGGAAGCTGGGTTTCAGGTCGGGGGCGACGGTCTCGCTCACACGGGGTCCTTCCGAACGCGTCTTTCGAGGGGGCGCGCCCACTCTACGGCGAGCGGCGGCACCCTCCTGACAAGCGGCGGCGGCCGCGGGCTCACCCGGACAGCTGACGGGCCGCCACGGATTTCGGCGGATGTCCGGGAATCCGGCACCGATCGGTCCGTTCGTTCGTCCTACGGAGCAGATGCGAAAGCCCGCCAACCCCGAGGAGGTCGCCCCCATGTTCCGCCGGCGCGAACCCGTCCCGTTCGCCTTCGTCGCCGAAGCAGACCGTTTCCGAAGCAATGTCACTCCGCCGCCGCGCGAGAGTCTGAGCATGACCCAGATCACCGCCCGTAGTCTGGTCGGACTGACCGTGGTGGCGGGGCTCGTCGGGTCCCTGCTCTTCGGGATGCCCGCCCTGCAGCCCTACAAGGCCACCGGCAAGGCGCAGCAGTCGGAGGCCTCCCAAGGGCGGTAGCCTCACGGGCTACAGATCAACGAACGTGCATGTGAGTGAGGTCCAGCCGTGCCCCTGCCCTTCCTGACGGCCGACGGCGTCTTCGACGCACACGAGGACGAAGCCCTCCCGCATGTGGATCCCGAGCGCTGGCGCCGCCCCTACCGGCCCGGCCCCTGGCGGGTGGCCGGTGCGGCGGTGCTCCTGCTGCTCTCGGCCTTCATGCTGCTGGCCACCGTCATCATCGCCTTCGCGGGCACCTGGGGCGGCGCCGCCGTCGCGGGGGCGGCCTCGGTCGGCGCTGCGGATCCTGCGCGCGGGCGTCTGGGTGAGTCCCGGCGGGCTGCGCCACGTGGGGTTCTTCACGACCCGTTCGATCCCCTGGAGCGAGGTCGAGGGGGTCAGGAAGGTCCAGCAGCCGGTCCGGTGGCTGGGGCTGCCGAGGACCGTGCAGGGGCAGGCGCTGACGGTGTCCGGACGCGGGGGCGTGGAGCTTCCGGTGCTGCTGACCGACCACAGCGCCGACTTCCTGTCGCGTGGCGAGGCCTTCGACCGGGCGGCCGTCCTGGTCGAGGCGTGGGCCGAGGAGTACCGGGCCGTGCCCGCCTGACGGTCCGGAGCCTGCGACGAAGGGCCCGTACGGGGATCGTCCCGTACGGGCCCTTCGTCGTGTGCCGTGTTCGTGCCGAGCGCCGGGTGGCGTCAGGTGCCGGCGTGCGCCGCCTGGTGCAGGGCGCCTGGTGCAGGGCGATGGCCCGTTGCATGGCCTTGCGGGCCCGCGGGGTGTCGCGGGCGTCGTGGTAGGCGACGGCGAGGCGGAACCAGGTGCGCCAGTCCCCCGGCGCGTCCTCCGTCTCGGCCTTGCGGCGCGCGAAGACCTCGTCGGCGGAGTCCCGCAGGATCCGGCCGTACTGGTCCCGCTCCAGTTCGTCGACGGGCAGGCCGCCCTCGGCCTCCAGCTCGGCGGCGAGCTGGTTGGCGCGGGTGACGAACCGGGTGTTCATCCAGAGGAACCAGATGCCGATGACCGGCAGGACCAGCACGGCCACACCGAAGGTGACGGTGAGCCAGGTGCCCTGCTGGATCAGCATCAGGCCGCGGCTGCCGACCAGGACGAAGTAGACGACCAGGACGGCGGCCGTGATGAAGTAGGTGATCTTCGCGCGCATGCTGCTACTGCCTCATCAGCCGAGGTCGAGGAAGTTTTCCAGGCCGAAGGTGAGGCCCGGGTTCTGCGTCACGCGGCGCACGCCGAGCAGGATGCCCGGCATGAAGCTGCTGTGGTGCAGGGAGTCGTGACGGATGGTCAGGGTCTCGCCCTCACCGCCGAGCAGCACCTCCTGGTGGGCCAGCAGGCCGCGCAGGCGGATCGCGTGCACCGGGACACCGTCGACGTCCGCGCCTCGGGCGCCGTCCAGGGCGGTGGCGGTGGCGTCGGGCTGCGGGGCGCAGCCGGCCTCGGCGCGGGCCGCGGCGATGAGCTGGGCGGTGCGGGTGGCCGTGCCGGAGGGGGCGTCGACCTTGTTGGGGTGGTGCAGCTCGACGACCTCGACGGACTCGAAGTAGCGGGCGGCCTGGGCGGCGAACTTCATGGTGAGGACGGCGCCGATGGAGAAGTTCGGGGCGATGAGCACCCCGGTCTCCGGGGAGCCGGCCAGCCAGCCGTTCAGCCGGCCGAGGCGGTCCTCGTTCCAGCCGGTGGTGCCGACCACGGCGTGGATGCCGTGGCCGACGAGGTAGTCGAGGTTGTCCATCACCGAGTCGGGGGTGGTCAGCTCGACGGCGACCTGGGCCCCGGCGTCGGCCAGCGTCTGCAGCTCGTCGCCCCGGCCGAGGGCCGCCACCAGCTCCATGTCCCCGGCGGCCTCGATGGCCCTGACGGCCTCGGAGCCGATGCGGCCCTTGGCGCCGAGGACTGCCACGCGCAGCTTGCTCATGCTTGTTTCCTTCACTCGTACGGGCTAGGCGACCGCTTCGTCCAGGCGGGCCGCCTGCTTCTCCTTGAGCGGGCCGACCACCGCGAGCGAGGGCCGCTGTGCCAGTACATCCTGGGCGACCTCGCGGACGTCGTCCGGGGTCACCTCGGAGATCCGGGCCAGCATCTCGTCGACGGACATCTGGTCGCCCCAGCACAGCTCGCTCTTGCCGATGCGGTTCATGATCGCGCCGGTGTCCTCCAGGCCGAGGACGGTGGAGCCGGAGAGCTGGCCGACGGCGCGCCGGATCTCCTCGTCGGTGAGTCCCTCGGAGGCGACCTTGTCGAGCTCGGCGCGGCAGATCCGGAGCACGTCGTGGACCTGGCTGGGCCGGCAGCCCGCGTAGACGCCGAAGAGGCCGGTGTCGGCGAAGCCGGAGGTGTACGAGTACACGCTGTAGGCCAGGCCGCGCTTCTCGCGGACCTCCTGGAAGAGCCGGGAGGACATGCCGCCGCCGAGGGCGGTGTTCAGCACGCCGAGGGCCCAGCGGCGGTCGTCGGTGCGGGACAGGCCGGGCATGCCGAGGACCACGTGGGCCTGTTCGGTCTTGCGGTTGACCAGGTCGACGCGGCCGGCGGTGCGGATGCGCTTGCTGCCGGTGCGGGGGCCGAGGGGCCGGGCGTCGGTGTTGCCCAGGGCGCCGGCCTTCTCGAAGGCGGCGCGGACCTGGCGGACGACCTTGGCGTGGTCGACGTTGCCGGCGGCGGCCACGACCAGGCGGGTGGGGTCGTAGTGCTTCTTCCAGAAGCGGCGGATCCGGTCGGCGCCGAGGGCGTTGATGGTGTCGACGGTGCCGAGGACGGGGCGGCCGAGCGGCGAGTCCCCGTACATGGTCTGGGCGAAGAGGTCGTGGACCATGTCGCCCGGGTCGTCCTCGGTCATCGCGATCTCTTCGAGGATGACGCCGCGCTCGGCGTCGACGTCCTCCTCGCGGATCAGCGAGCCGGTGAGCATGTCGCAGACCACGTCGATGGCCAGCGGCAGGTCGGTGTCGAGCACCCGGGCGTAGTAGCAGGTGTACTCCTTCGCCGTGAAGGCGTTCATCTCGCCGCCGACCGCGTCGATCGCGGAGGAGATGTCGAGGGCGGTGCGCTTGGCGGTGCCCTTGAAGAGGAGGTGCTCCAGGTAGTGGGTGGCGCCGTTCAGGGAGGGCGTCTCGTCGCGGGAGCCGACGTTCGCCCAGATGCCGAAGGTGGCGGAGCGCACGGACGGCAGCGTCTCGGTGACGACGCGCAGTCCGCCGGGCAGGACGGTGCGGCGGACGGTGCCGATGCCGTTCTCGCCCTTGAGGAGGGTTTGGGTACGGGCGACGGCCCGCCCCTCCGAAGAGGGGCGGGCCGTCACACGGGAACTACGCGACGTCACTTGTCGGAGTCGTCCTTGTCAGCCTCGGCGGCGTCCTCGCCCTCGATCACGGGGACCAGGGAGAGCTTGCCGCGCTGGTCGATCTCGGCGATCTCGACCTGCACCTTGGTGCCGACCGCGAGCACGTCCTCGACGTTCTCCACGCGCTTGCCGCCGGCGAGCTTGCGGATCTGCGAGATGTGCAGCAGGCCGTCCTTGCCGGGCATGAGGGAGACGAAGGCACCGAAGGTGGTGGTCTTGACGACCGTACCCAGGTAGCGCTCGCCGACCTCCGGCATGGTCGGGTTGGCGATCGCGTTGATCGTGGAGCGGGCGGCCTCCGCGGCCGGGCCGTCGGCGGCACCGATGTAGATGGTGCCGTCGTCCTCGATCGTGATCTCGGCGCCGGTGTCCTCCTGGATCTGGTTGATCATCTTGCCCTTGGGGCCGATGACCTCACCGATCTTATCCACGGGGATCTTGACGGTGATGATCCGCGGGGCGTTCGGGGACATCTCGTCCGGGGTGTCGATCGCTTCCATCATCACGTCGAGGATGTGGAGGCGGGCGTCGCGGGCCTGGGTGAGGGCCGCGGCCAGGACGGAGGCCGGGATGCCGTCCAGCTTGGTGTCGAGCTGGAGGGCGGTGACGAACTCCTTGGTGCCGGCGACCTTGAAGTCCATGTCGCCGAAGGCGTCCTCCGCACCGAGGATGTCGGTGAGGGCGACGTAGTGGGTCTTGCCGTCGATCTCCTGGGAGATCAGGCCCATGGCGATGCCGGCGACGGGGGCCTTGAGCGGCACACCGGCGTTCAGCAGCGACATGGTGGAGGCGCAGACCGAGCCCATGGACGTCGAACCGTTGGAGCCGAGGGCCTCGGACACCTGGCGGATCGCGTAGGGGAACTCCTCGCGGGTCGGCAGGACCGGCACGATCGCGCGCTCGGCGAGCGCGCCGTTCGGCGAGCGCGCCGTGGCCGATCTCGCGGCGCTTCGGGGAGCCGACGCGGCCGGTCTCGCCGACGGAGTACGGCGGGAAGTTGTAGTTGTGCATGTAGCGCTTGCGGGTCACCGGGGAGAGGGTGTCCAGCTGCTGCTCCATGCGGAGCATGTTGAGGGTGGTGACGCCCAGGATCTGGGTCTCGCCACGCTCGAACAGCGCCGAGCCGTGCACGCGCGGGATGGCCTCGACCTCGGCGGCCAGGGTGCGGATGTCGGTCAGGCCACGGCCGTCGATGCGGACCTTGTCCTTGATGACGCGCTCGCGCACCAGGGCCTTGGTCAGGCTGCGGTAGGCGGCGGAGATCTCCTTCTCGCGGCCCTCGAAGGCCGGGAGGAGCTTCTCGGCGGCGATGTCCTTGACGCGGTCCAGCTCGGCCTCGCGGTCCTGCTTGCCCGCGATGGTGAGCGCCTGGGCCAGCTCGCCGCGGACGGCCTGCTCCAGGGCGGCGTAGACGTCCTGCTCGTAGTCGAGGAAGACGGGGAACTCGCCCTCGGGCTTGGCGGCCTTGGCGGCCAGGTCGGCCTGGGCCTTGCACAGGACCTTGATGAAGGGCTTCGAGGCCTCGAGGCCGGCGGCCACGATCTCCTCGGTGGGCGCCTCGGCGCCGCCCTTGACCAGGGCGATGGTCTGCTCGGTGGCCTCGGCCTCGACCATCATGATCGCGACGTCGCCGTCCTCCAGGACGCGGCCCGCGACGACCATGTCGAAGACGGCGTCCTCGAGCTCGGTGTGCGTCGGGAAGGCCACCCACTGGCCCTTGATCAGCGCGACGCGGACGCCGCCGATCGGGCCGGAGAAGGGAAGGCCGGCCAGCTGCGTGGACGCGGACGCGGCGTTGATCGCGATGACGTCGTACAGGTGGTCGGGGTTGAGCGCCATGACGGTGGCGACGACCTGGATCTCGTTGCGCAGGCCCTTCTTGAAGGAGGGGCGCAGCGGGCGGTCGATCAGGCGGCAGGTGAGGATCGCGTCCTCGGAGGGGCGGCCCTCGCGGCGGAAGAACGAGCCGGGGATCTTGCCCGCGGCGTACTGCCGCTCCTCGACGTCGACCGTCAGGGGGAAGAAGTCGAGCTGGTCCTTGGGCTTCTTCGACGCGGTGGTCGCGGAGAGCACCATCGTGTCGTCGTCCAGGTAGGCGACGGCGGAGCCGGCGGCCTGGCGGGCGAGGCGGCCCGTCTCGAAGCGGATGGTGCGGGTGCCGAAGGAACCGTTGTCGATGACGGCCTCGGCGTAGTGGGTCTCGTTCTCCACTAGCGTTTTCTCCATTTTCGTCGTCTCCGTCCGCCACCCGTGTGGTGGAGGACGTCCGCCCGGCCACCCGTGTGGTGGAGGACGGTTGCGGAGAAGCGCTCCTGGCGTGCGGGCCGGTCTTCGATCGAAGCACCCGGTTCTCGGCCCCTCCGTGCGGGGCTTTCCGGATGCCACTACCGAGGACCGGCGGCGTAGGGAGGGCGCTCCTCCTCTTCAGTTGTGCGCTGTGACTCAGCCTACAAAGGGTCGGCCGGGTCGCGCACGTACGGCAAAGGGAGCGGCCCCATCGGTGTGGGAACCGCTCCCTTCACAGTGTGCTTACTTGGCGCCGGCCGCACCGCGGCGGATGCCGAGGCGCTCGACCAGCGTACGGAAGCGCTGGATGTCCTTCTTGGCCAGGTACTGCAGCAGGCGGCGGCGCTGGCCGACCAGGATCAGCAGACCACGACGGGAGTGGTGGTCGTGCTTGTGGGTCTTGAGGTGCTCGGTCAGGTCCGAGATGCGGCGGGACAGCATCGCGACCTGGACCTCGGGAGAGCCGGTGTCGCCCTCCTTGGCACCGAATTCGGCGATGATCTGCTTCTTCGTAGCGGCGTCGAGCGGCACGCTTACTCCTCGTATAGGTCTTCGTGGCCACCGAGTGCCCCAGGTCGAATTCTCTGGGGAGCTTCCGTGACTCGGGAGGCGGGGCCCGCTGAGCGCAGCCTCCAGAGGATTCCGGGGGCGCGTACACAAACGGCCGTCACACAGCGTACCAGGCTGCCGGGTCGCGGGGTCTCAGCTGGTGAGAGAGCGGGCGCGGCCGTACACGTCGAGTACGGCCAGGGCCAGCGGGACCAGGCTGAGCAGGACCGCGGCCTCGGTGAGGTCGAGCAGCCTTCCCCAGAAGGGTGACAGGCCCTTGCGGGGGATGACAAGCGCAATTCCGGCGAGGAGGGCCGCGCCGGCGGCGATGGCGGCGGAGAGCCAGATGGTGCGGATGTCGAGGCCGCCGCGGTCGTGGTAGCGGGTGAACTCCTCCATCAGGTTGCCGGGCGGGTGCAGGGCCAGGCCCAGGACGAGCAGGCCGATGGCGGCGAGGCCGGCGGCCAGGGCGCAGACCACCTGTGAGGTGTAGCGGAAGAGGCGGGCGCGCAGCAGTACGGCCAGGCCGGCGGCCAGGGCGAGGAGGCGGCCCCAGGTGTTGTCGGAGAAGCCGAGGACCGCGGCCGCGCCGACGGTGACGGCGGCGCAGCCGGCGACCAGGCCGAGGAGCATCTCGTGGCCGCGGCGGGCCTGGGCGGCGACGGCGTCGGCGTCGATCGGGTCACCCGCGTCCGTGCGGCCGTCGCCGGGCTGGTCACCGTACGGGTCGGTGTCGTGGCGGTCCGGGGTCTCGTAGTCCGGGGCGGCGCTCTGCGGGGCGGCGTAGCCGATGGGCAGGCGGGCGAAGCGGGCGGAGAGGCCGGGCAGGAAGGCGACGAGTCCGATGGCGACGGGGGCGCAGACCGAGGCGGTGGCGGTCGCGGAGGCGCCCGTGGTGATGGCCGCGAAGGTGGCGAGGGTGCCGGTGGCGGCGAGGAAGGTGGCGGCGACGAAGGGTGCGTCGCCGTGCGGGGTGAGCGCGGTCAGGGCGACGGAGGCGACGAGGACGCAGCCGCAGCCCAGCAGGAACTGCAGGCGGCCGGGTCCCTGGCCGGGGGCGGCGGCCAGGATGCCGGAGCCGGCGATCAGCAGGTGCGGCAGGCCGCCGAGGCCGAGGGCGACGGCGGAGCCCCGGTCGCGGTAGACGCGGGCGCGCACCGCGGCGGCGGCGGTGAGCAGGACGCCGGCGGATCCGGCGATGATCCCGGGCAGGCCGTGCATGTCGTGGCGGACGGGGTCGGCGTACCAGAGGACGAAGCCGAGGAGGACGAGCAGCACGGCGGCGCCGGCCAGGCCCGCGCCGCGGAGCATCTCGTCGCTCCAGCGGTGCCGGTCGCGGACGACGGCGGAGGCGACGGCGTCGGAGACGTCGTCGAACACGGCGGGCGGGAGGGACTCGGCGAAGGGGCGCAGGCTCAGCACCTCGCCGTCGAGGACCTGCTGGGCGGCGAGGGTGCGGGCCCCGTCGAGGACGACGCCGGAGCGGCGTACGAGGTGGAAGCCGGTCGGGGCGCCGACGGGCTGGGTCTGGCCGGTGAGGCGCAGCAGCTCGGGGTAGACGTCGGCGACGGCGATGTCCTCGGGGAGGGCGACGTCGATCCGGCTGTCCGGAGCCACGACGGTGACCCTGCAGAATCCGGTCGCCTCGGCCGTACTCACCTGTGTGACCCCCCTGGTTGCCGCCCCTGGGCGGCCGATTCGCGGATGCGCATGGGTGGATGCGCGTGGTGCGCGCGCCACCCTACCCGGAGGGCGTGCGGCCGTCGGCAAGTAGGATCACGGTTCGCGCCCGGGCGCGGGGTGCGGTAGTCCCCTGCGGGTCCGGGGAGTTGGGGGCGGCGGTCGCGGCGTCCCGTCCGCTTTCGAGGGATTGATGCTCCGGTGAGCCAGATCGTCGTCAAGCGCCCGCCCCGGTCGCTGCCACCCGAAGTGCCTTCCGAGGAGCTGAGGCTGGAGGCTCCGCCGGAGCTGCCGCGGGGGCAGCAGGAGGGCATGCTGATGCAGCTCCTGCCGATGCTGGGCATGGGTTCCTCGGTGGTGTTCTTCTTCATGCCGGGCGCGGCGCCGTTCATGCGGATCATGGGCGTGCTGATGCTGGTGTCCACGGTGGGCATGGTCATAGCCCAGCTGGTGCGCCACCGGCGCGGTACGCAGGGGCAAATGGCCGATGTGCGGCGGGACTACCTCAAGTACCTGGCGCAGACGCGCCGTCAGGTGCGCAGGACTGCGCGGGCGCAGCGTGACGCGCAGCTGTACCTGCACCCGGCTCCCGAGCAGCTGTGGTCGGTGGTCGCGGAGGGTTCGCGGCTGTGGGAACGGCGGGTCGGCGACGCGGACTTCGGGCAGGCCCGGCTGGGGCTGGGCGCGCAGGCGCTGGCGACGCCGCTGGTGGCTCCGGACACGGCGCCGGTGGACGAGCTGGAGCCGCTGACGGCGGGGGCGATGCAGCGCTTCCTGAAGGTGCACTCCTCGCTGGACGGGCTGCCGGTGGCGGTGTCGGTGCGGGCGTTCTACCACGTGACGGTGTCCGGGGAGGCGGAGTCGGCGCGCGGGGCGGCGCGGGCGATGGTGGCGCAGCTGGCGACGCTGCACTCCCCCGAGGACCTGGTGGTCGGCGTGGTGGCGGCGCCGGGGGCGGTGCCGGCGTGGGACTGGGTGAAGTGGCTGCCGCACACGCAGGTGCCGGGGCAGGTGGACGGGGCCGGCACGAAGCGGCTGTTCAGCGATGACCTGGGCGAGCTGGAGGGACTGCTGGGGTCCCGGCTGGAGGGGCGGCCGCGGTTCAGCCGGGACGTGTCGCCGGTGCTGGACCAGCCGCACCTGGTGGTGGTCCTGGACGGCGGGCTCGTGCCGCCGGACTCGGTGTTCGCGGCGGCCGAGGGGCTGCAGGGGGTGACCGTCGTCGAGGTGGTCGCGGGCGAGCTGGACGAGCCGCGCGGCGGGCTGTCGGTCGTGGTGCGGCCGGGCCGGCTGCGGCTGGAGTCGGGCGCGGGGGTCGCGTACGAGGGGGTGCCGGACACCCTGTCGCTGCCGGCGGCGGAGGCGCTGGCCCGGCAGCTGGCACCGCTGCGCACGGGCGGCGGGGACGACGACGAGCCGCTGCTGGCGAACCTGGACTTCACGGATCTGCTGAACCTGGGCGACGCGGCCTCGGTCGACGTGTCCCGTACCTGGCGGCCGCGGTCGGCCGGTGAGCGGCTGCGGGTGCCGATCGGTGTGGGCGAGGACGGCGCGCCGGTGATGCTGGACCTGAAGGAGGCCGCGCAGGAGGGCATGGGCCCGCACGGGCTGTGCGTGGGCGCGACCGGTTCGGGCAAGTCGGAGCTGCTGCGGACGCTGGTGCTGGGGCTGGCGGTGACCCACACGTCGGAGACGCTGAACTTCGTCCTCGCGGACTTCAAGGGCGGTGCCACCTTCACGGGCATGGGGCAGATGCCGCACGTCGCGGCGGTGATCACCAACCTGGCGGACGACCTGACGCTGGTCGACCGGATGGGCGACTCGATCCGCGGGGAGCTCCAGCGCCGGCAGGAGCTGCTGCGCGCGGCGGGCAACTACGCGAACATCCACGACTACGAGAAGGCGCGCGCGGCGGGTGCGGCGCTGGAGCCGCTGGCCTCGCTGGTCCTGGTGATCGACGAGTTCAGCGAGCTGCTGACGGCGAAGCCCGACTTCATCGACATGTTCATCCAGATCGGCCGGATCGGCCGTTCGCTGGGCGTGCACCTGCTGCTGGCCTCGCAGCGGCTGGAGGAGGGCAAGCTGCGCGGTCTGGACACGTACCTGTCGTACCGGATCGGTCTGCGGACCTTCTCGGCGGCGGAGTCGCGGACGGCGATCGGCGTGCCGGACGCGTACCACCTGCCGTCGGTGCCCGGTTCGGGCTATCTGAAGTTCGGTACGGACGAGATGACGCGGTTCAAGGCGGCGTACGTCTCGGGCGTCTACCGCTCGGGCGGCCGGGAGCTGTCGGTGGGGCCGTTCCCGGTGGAGCGGCGGCCGGTGCTGTTCACGGCGGCTCCGGTGCCGGTGTGCCGGTGGTGTACGCGGCCCCGGACCCGGCGTACCTGGCGGCGCAGCCGGAGCGGGAGGACGACGCGCTCGCGGACACGGTCCTCGACGTGATCGTGGGGCGGCTGGAGGGGCAGGGGGTGCCGGCGCACCAGGTGTGGCTGCCGCCGCTGGACCGGGCTCCGTCGCTGGACCAGCTGCTGCCGGCGCTGGCTCCGTCGGCGGAGCGCGGGCTGCACGCGGAGGGCTACACGCGGCCGGGCGGGCTGGTGGTGCCGCTCGGGCTGATCGACAAGCCCTTCGAGCAGCGGCGCGAGGTGCTCTACCGGGACTTCTCGGGGGCGGCGGGCCACATGCTGGTGGTCGGCGGCCCGCAGTCGGGCAAGTCGACGCTGATGCGGACGCTGATCTCGGCGTTCGCGCTCACGCACACCCCGCGCGAGGTGCAGTTCTACGGGCTGGACTTCGGCGGTGGCGGTATGTCGGCGGTGGCGGAGCTGCCGCACGTGGGCGGGATCGCCTCGCGGCTGGACCCGGAGCGGGTGCGGCGTACGGTCGCGGAGGTGGCGGGGATCCTGGACCGCCGGGAGGAGTTCTTCCGGGCGAACGGCATCGACTCCATCGCCACCTACCGGCGCAGGCGGGCCGCGGGCGAGCTGCCGGGCGAGGCGTGGGGGGACGTGTTCCTGATCGTCGACGGCTGGGGCGGTTTCCGCGGCGAGTACGAGGGCCTGGATCAGGTGGTCACGGACGTGGCCTCGCGCGGTCTGGGCTACGGGGTCCACGTGGTGGTGACCGCGGCCCGGTACATGGAGGTGCGGGCCGCGCTGAAGGACCAGATCCTGGGGCGGCTCGAACTGCGGCTCGGTGACGTCATGGACTCCGAGTTCGACCGCAGGGTGGCGGCGAACGTGCCGACGGGGATGCCGGGGCGCGGGCAGGTCCCGGAGAAGCTGCACTTCCTGGGCGCGTTGCCGCGCGTCGACGGTTCGCACGAGGCGGAGAGCGTCTCGGAGGGCACGGCGGAGTTCGTGGCGGCGGTCCGGGCGGGCTGGACGGGTCCGTCGGCTCCGGGCGTACGGCTGCTGCCGCGGCTGCTGCACGCCGACCAGCTGCCCAAGGGCGGGGAGTTCCCGGAGCGCGGGATCGCGATCGGCATCGACGAGACGGCGCTGGAGCCGGTGTTCGTCGACTTCGAGTCGGACCCCTTCTTCCTGGTGTTCGGCGAGAGCGAGTCCGGCAAGACGAACCTGCTGCGGCTGATCGCGCGGCAGATCGCCGAACGGTATACCCCGGAGCAGGCGAAACTGGTGGTCGGGGACTACCGGCGCGGGCTGCTGGGGGCGCTGCCGGAGGAGCACCTGCTGGAGTACGCGCCGATGGCGAATTCCCTGCAGACGCACATGGAGGCGCTGGCCGGGGTGTTCTCGCGCCGCCAGCCGCCCACCGACGTCACCCCGCAGCAGCTGCGGGACCGCAGCTGGTGGACCGGCCCGAACGTGTTCATCGTGATCGACGACTACGACCTGGTGGCCACGAGCCAGGGCAATCCGCTGGCGCCGCTGGTGGAGTTCCTGCCGTTCGCCCGCGACACCGGGGTCCGGTTCATCATCGCGCGGAGTTCGGCGGGGGCCTCGCGGGCCATGTACGAGCCGTTCATGCAGCGGATCAAGGAGCTGGGGGCGCAGGGCGTGGTGCTGTCGGGCGATCCGTCCGAGGGCGACCTGCTCGGCTCGGCCCGGCCCCGGCCGATGCCTCCGGGCCGCGGCCACTACGTCTCGCGCCGGCGCGGGACCTCGCTGGTGCAGCTGGGGCGGATGCCGGGGCTGTAGGCCCGCGCGTCCGGGGCGTGGCCGGAGCCCGGGGTTTCGTTTACGGCGGAAACGGCCCCGGGCGGCGGGCGCTCGCAGATAATCGGCTGCGAAGACCCAGCAGGACCGCACGACCGACGGGAAGGGCCGCATCATGGGCACGCAGCAGGAGAAGGACGAGCTGTACGCGCTCGACATCAGCGACGTCGAGTGGCAGGGCCCGCCCGGGACCAGCCCGGACGAGGAGCGGGTCGAGATCGCGAAGCTGCCCGAGGGCGCGGTGGCGATGCGGTCGTCCCTGGACCGTGACACGGTGCTGCGCTACACGGCGGCCGAGTGGGAGGCGTTCGTGCTCGGGGCCCGCGACGGGGAGTTCGACCTCACCTGAGGGCTGCCGGAGCCGTGCGAAGAGGGGGCGCGCCCGGTGCGGGCGCGCCCCCTCTTCGTATGCCGTGTGTGGTGAGCCGTGGGGCTCAGAAGGCCTCGGTGAACAGCTGGGAGGCCTTCACGTCGGTGGCACGGTAGGCGCCCTTGCCGTGCTCGATGAGGCGGGCGGCCTCCTCGAGCTTCTTCTGCATGTGGTCGGCGCGTGCGTGGTACTTCTTCTGCAGGTCCAGGTACTGGGTGTGCGCCTCACCGTCCCAGGTGTCGGTGACGACCTTCACGGCCGACTCCATCTCCTCCAGGTCCTTGAGGATGTTCCTGGAGACCACGCGGATGCGGTCCGCCATCTGCTGGACGCTCTCGTACCGTACCCGGGTGTGGCCGTCGTTGTTGCCGGACATGCTCTTCTCCTTCGGCTGGCGTGCGGGGCGGACGGCTCAGAGGCTGTCGAGGCCCGACTTCTGGAACTGGGTGAACACCTGGTGCACTTCCTCGTCCTGTGCGTTGGTGAGGTTCTTGGTCTCCGACACGGCGTGGTGCAGCACGCGGAGCAGGCGGCGGATCGCGTCGTGGTCCTCGTTCAGCTGCGCCTGGGCCGTTTTGAACCCATCGGCTCCGACACCGGTCCAGCCCGCGGCCGCGGTGGCCAGGATGTCGGCCAGCTCGCGCGCCTGGCGGGACACCGCGTCGCCCGTCTCGGAGATCTTGTTGGCCGCCTTGACGACCGGATCGTCGGCAAGTCCGAAATTGGTAGTCATCCGAAGCTCCTCACTTCTCAATTCCCCGGCCGAAGCGGGGGATCGCGCGGCGGAGCGGATCGTCCGGGCGCGGATTCGAGCCGCGCACAACGGAGTTCCCCCTCTGCCTCACGCCCTCCCCCGATCACAGTCGTGAAGCCTGCGGCCACTCTAGTCAGTTCGACCGACACGCCCAACACGGCGGCGGGCCTCGCGCACGACGGTGGCGGTCACGGCGATGACCGCGATGAGCAGCCCGGTGATGCCCAGGGCGTACGTGCCGATCCGCTCGTCGCGTTCCTGGGCGGTCTCGGTGAGCGGGAGCGGCACGGCCTGCGGCGCGGCCGCCGGGGGCGGGCCCGGGTCCGGGACGGGGGGCCTGGGCGGCTCGCGGTCCTGGGTGAGCGCACGTACGGGGTCCACGACGCCCCAGCCCACGTAGTCGTCCCGGCCCTTCACGGAGCGCTCGGCGGTGTTCTGGATCTGCCAGACCACCTGCTGCACGCTCCAGTCCGGATGCTTGGCGCGCAGCAGGGCGGCGACGCCGGCGACGTAGGGGGCGGAGAAGCTGGTGCCGTTGTCGATGCACTGTCCGAAGCCCGGGACGGTGGAGACCATGTCGACTCCGGGGGCGGCGATGCCGATGAAGTCGCCGGGCTGGGAGAACGCGGCCCGCTCGTTGTTGCGGTCGGAGGAGGCGACGGCGAGGACTCCGGGGAAGGCCGCCGGGTAGGTCCTGCGCTTCTCCCCGCTCAGCCCGTCGTTGCCGGCCGAGGCGATGACCACGGCCTTGGCGTCCAGGGCCCGCTGGACGGCTTTGGCGAGCTCGGAGTCGGCGGTCAGGGGGGCGTCGGTGTCCTGGGAGATGTTGATCACCTGGGCGCCCTTGGCCACGGCGTGGTCGATGGCCTGGGCGAGGGTGGCCGCGTTGCCGTTGCCCTGTCCGTCGTTCTGCCGGATGGGGATGACGGTGGCCTCGGGGGCCAGGCCGACGAAGCCGGTGCCCTGCTGGGGGCGGGCCGCGATCAGTCCGGCGACCTTGGTGCCGTGGCCGACGGTGTCGGTGGTGCCGTCACCGCCCTTGGGGTCGAGGAAGTCCCGGCCCGCGCCGGCGTCGAGGGCGCCGGCCAGCTGGGGGTTGGCGCGGTCGACGCCGGTGTCGATGACCGCGACGCGGACGCCCTTGCCCCTGGTCTGCGCCCACAGGGCGTCGAAGGTGAGGCGTTGCAGGGCCCAGGGGCGGTCGGCGATCTGCTTCTTCATGGGGAAGGTGCACTCGCCCGCGCCGGCCGGCCCCAGGGCGGGGGCGGCCTGCGCGGTGGGTGCGGCCAGGAGGGCGAGGGCGAGCGCGGCCAGGGGCAGGGCGGCGGCACGGGAGGGCTGGGGCACGGCCGGTCTCCTCACTCAGGAACCCTGGGGCTGGCGGGCGGAGTTGGTGTCCAGGCGGGGCCCCTTGGAGAGGAACTCCGACCAGGCGATGGGCACCGGGGCCGGGACGATCCCGCCGTAGCCGAGCCGGACCTGGGCCTGGCTGGGTTCGGGCCGGCCGTCGCCGGCCGCGCCCGGGGCCTGCGGGTCGGGGGCCCCGATCTTCGACTGCTCGGCGTCGCTGTCGCCGTTGGCCTGCACGGCGTAGCGCAGACCGGTGTCGGTGACCAGGAACAGGGCGCCGCCCGCGTTGGCCTGGCGGCCCTGGACCTGGGTGTAGAGCAGTCCGGTGCCGGGGGTGACGTACGCGCTGGAGCCGCTGGCGGAGATGTCGACGGGGAAACCGGTCCCGGCCCAGGTGCTCAGCGTCTGCCTGCCCTGGGAGTCGACGGAACGCAGCACGTTGCAGACGGTGTCGCGCTGTTCGCCGGACGGCGCCGAGCCGGGGGCGGCGGCGACCCGGTTGACCTGGGCGGTGCGCTTGCGGGGCCAGCGGAGGTCGTCCTTGAACGCGGTGGCGTCGGGGTTCAGGGACTGGAGGTCGACCTCGCGGGCCTTGCCGTGCATGTTGAGGCCGTCGGTGGCGGGGGCGGAGATCAGCAGCCAGGCGACGAACTCCGAGACCGGGGCGACCCGGTCGGGCAGGACGACGTAGGGCTGGGTGCCCGAGCCGGTCTGGGCCGTCACCACCATGCCGACCCGGTTCTCGGCGCTGCCCAGCCCCGGGACGGAGGCGGGGGCGCCGGGGGTGCCGGGCAGCTGGGGGAAGCCGAGGTCGTCGCCGGAGTTGAGGGTGGCCAGCCACTCCTCGGTGACCGGCTGGGGGGTGGCCCCGGTGCCGACGAGGGCCGTGGTCAGGGTTCCGGAGTCGGGCCGGCCTTCGGGGAACTTGTACTTCGTGCCCGCCGAGTCGACCAGGAAGCGCTCCTTGGCGCCGCCGGTGCTCTGCACGTACAGCACCTGGGTGTCGGTGGTGCGGTGCGCGTCGTCCATGAGGCCCGCCTCGCGGTCGGCGAGGACGAACACGGCCGTCTGCACGCCGCGGTTATTCCCGCCGGGCTGCTGGCAGACCGCCCAGCGCTTGGCCTTCGCGGCGTCCGCCTTCGCGGGGAGCCGGTCGGGGGCGTAGGGGATGCCGATGATGGGGCCGCGCGGGGGCTTTCCGGCGTCGAGGAGCTTGTCGTCGACCTGGACGACCTTGGACTTCTGCGGGTCGAGGAGGAGCCGGGCGGAGGCCAGGTTCAGGACGGGGTGGAGCCGGGTCTGGTCCTTGCCGTTGATCTTGGTGGTGAGGACCACGTACCGGGTCGTCGACTGCTTGCCGACGATGACCATGGCTCCGGGCTCGTCCCAGCCCTTGGGCGCCTGCGGTTTGAACATGCCCCAGGCGCCGAAGCCGGCCACCAGGAGCGCGCCGACGACCACGCCGGGCAGCACGGTGCGCAGCGGCCGGGGCGCGCCCTCCTCGGTTCCGGTGGCGGAAGGCTGGAGGAACGCGGCCACCGTGCGCCGCTTCGCAAAGGTGTACGCGTTGAGCTCGTCGCGCCGTGACGCCATGACCGCCTGTTCCTCCCCGCACGGCCCGGTCGGTGGGGCCGCTCCCCGGGCCCTGGTTGTCGGACCGGGGACCTACTATGCCTGTTGACGGAGGATCGGCTGGTGTCGGGTGGGGCGATCGGTGGGGGGATTCCGTTGTCGGGCGGCCGAGGCCGTACGGTGACCGGACTTCTTTGTTCCGCCCATGGGTTCGATCCGCCCTTGGGCTTGATCCGCCCATGAGTTGGGGAGGTGCGTCAGTGGGGGCCACCGCGACGGCGCCACAGGCGGCCGAGGCAGCGACGACCGGACGCGGCGGGGTGACACCGCATCCGAGGCCCAGTCCGGGCCGCTTCGGGCCGTTCCGACTGCAACAGTTCGTGCTCCTGCAGCTCGCCGCCGCCGCGCTGCTCGTGGCCTGGGTCGTGGAGCCCCTGCTGCTGGTGCCCGCCGGAGCGGGCGCGCTGGTGCTGGTGCTGCTCGCCCTGGTACGGCGCCACCAGCGCTCCCTGCCCGAGTGGATCGGCGGGGTGCTCGCACTGCGGGCCCGGCGGCGCAGGGCGGCGTCCGCCACCGTGCCCGCGGGCACCGAGCCGGGGCTGGCGCCGCTGGTCGAGGCCGATCCGGCGCTGCGGACGACGGCCTTCGGGGGCCGGGACCGGCGGCCGGTGGGACTGGTCGGCGACGGGACGTTCCTGACGGCGGTGGTGCAGGTCGACATGGACGCCACCGCGCTGCGGCCGGAACGGACGGCGCGGCCGCTGCCGCTGTCCGCGGTCCGGGACGTCCTGGAGGTGGACGGGATCCGGCTGGAGTCGGCACAGCTGGTGCAGCACACGCAGCCGGCCCCCGCCCCGCACCTGCCGGCGCAGTCGATGGCGGCCCGCAACTACGCCCCGCTCCAGGCCCGGACGGGTACTCCGGCGGTGCGGCTGACGTGGATCGCCCTCAAGCTCGACCCAGAGCTGTGCCCCGAGGCCGTCGCCGCGCGCGGCGGAGGGCTCGTGGGGGCCCAGCGGTGCGTGGTGCGGGCTGCGGACCAGCTGGTGAGCCGGCTGACCGGGGCGGGGTTCCGGGCCACGGTGCTGACGGAACAGGAGCTGACCGGCGCGCTGGCGACCTCGTCGTGCGCGAACCCGATGGCGATCACGCAGGCGGGGCGGTCGGGGAGCACCGGACGGCGTACGGAGGAGACCCCGCGCACCTGGCGCTGCGACGACCGGCGGCACACGACCTACTGGATAGCCCGCTGGCCGCAGCTGGGCGGGGCCGGGGCGGCGCTGCCGCAGTTCGCGGCGCTGCTGACGTCGCTGCCCGCGCTGGCCACGAACTTCAGCCTGACGATGGCCCCGGCCGGGCGTCAGGGCGTGACGCTGACGGGACACGTCCGGGTGACGGGTCGCAGCGACGAGGAGCTGGTGGCGGCCCGCCGGGAGCTGGAGCGGACGGCCCGGGGGGTTCGCACCGGTCTGGTGCGGCTGGACCGTGAGCAGGTCCCCGGGCTGCTGGCGTCGCTGCCGTTGGGTGGGGCTCGGTGAGGGGTTCGGGGATGGGTGCGGGGATGGGGATGGGTGCGGGGATGGGTGCGGGGCTGTGAGGGGCACGGGTGTGGTGAGGGGCGGGTTCGGGCTGATCGGGCCGCGCCGGGAGCGGCACGTGGTGCCGGCGGCGGATCTGGACGCGCTGGCGGTGCCCGTCGGGGACGACGGGGTCGTCATCGGCGTGGACGCCGAGGGGCGGCCGGCGGTGCTGGGCGTGAACCGGCCCACCCCCTACGAGGTGACGCTGATCGGCGGCCTGTGGACGGCCCAGGTGATGGCGCTGCGCACCGCCGCCACGGGGGCCCGGGTCGCGGTGGAGACGGGGCGCCCGCAGGTGTGGAACGAGCTGGCCCGGGCGGCCGGTGGCGGGCAGCAGTGCGTGACCCTGCACGAGGTGGGCCGGGTGCCGCCGCAGGGCGCGTCGGCGGGCAGTCCGGTGCTGGTGGTCCGGGACTGCGGGATGCGGCCGCCGCGGGGGCGGGTGGTGGCGGGGCCGTGGCAGTCGGTGCTGACGCTGCTGCCGTACCTGAGCCCGACGGCGCCCCGGCTGCTGCGGAACTCCGCGCTGGTGGGGGTGCAGCGGGTGTCCCCGGACGAGGCGGAGCAGGTGGGCGCGCTGATGCGGCTGCCGAGGGGGGCGGTGGACTCGCTGCCGACGCTGGGGGACGGGGTGACGCTGTGGTGCACGCAGCGGGACCGGAAGTTCGTCATGACGCAGGCGACGGAGACGGAGACCGGGCTCCTGGGGGCGGCGCGGCGGATCGACTGAGGCGGATCGGCTGAGGCGGGGGCTGGGCCGGGCGGCGTTCCGGCGGATGTGTGGGTGTGGTGCGGATGCGGTGGCGTCGCTTCGGCGGGAGGGTGGCCGCCCGGCGGGCGGTGATGGTTGCTCAGGGCCCGGGGGGCCTGTAGGCAGGACGTGTGGGGGCGCGACCTCCGGGGCTTTCGAGCACGGAGCGCGATTAGGCTGAGCGCGGGCGCGGCGTCTTAGGTGGGCGCCTGACCGGTGTTCAACAGACCAGGAGGATCAGTGAGCGGCGATCGGAACGAGAGGCGCGGCGGGACGTGGGATGTCCCGACGGACGATCAGTCCGACGCGGAGCCCGATGTGACGGGCGAGTTCACCATCGACTACACCCCGCCGGCCTGGTACACGCAGAGCCCGCCGCCCGCGCCCGCTGCGGGGGTGCCGGGGCTGCCGGAGGGCAGTGGCTTCGAGCCCCACCGGCAGGCGGACGCACCGGCAGGCGGACGTGGTCTCGCCCTCGACGATGCGGATCGCCGCGCCGGGGCCGCGCGGTGATGCCGGTGCCCAGGCTGCGGCCTTCCCGGGCGCCGCGCATCCGGGGGGTTCCGGTCCCGAGTCCGCTGCCGCGCCTTCGGGTGCGGTTCCCGGGGGTGTGGGTGCGGAGTCCGCCGGCGTGCCCTCAGGGGCGGCGCCCGGGGGTGCCGCGTCCGCCGGTGCGCCTTCCGGGGCCTCTGCCGGGGCCCCGGCCGTGCCTGCGCAGCCGGAGGGGGCCGCGCCCTTCGCCGTGCCCACCGTGCCGCCGCTGTCCGTACCGGCCGGTCCCGTGTTCCCGGCGGCTGCCGACGCGGGTGCGCCCGGCGGGCAGCAGCCTGGTGTGAGCGCCCCTGCCGACGCCGCTGCCGTCCCCGCCCCGCAGGCCGGGGCACCGTTCCCGGGCGGGCAGTTGCCTGCGGATGCGGGCCAGGGGGCCTTGGGCGGGCAGCAGCCCGCCGGCGCGCCGGAGGGTGTCCCGGCTGCCCCCGGCCTTCCGGCCGAGGGGGTTCCGGGCTTCCCGGGCGTCCAGCCGCCGGTGGGTGGGAGCGGCCCCGGAGTCCCCGCACCGGCCGATGCGGTTGCGGCCGCAGACGGTGGGCAGCCGGTTGCGGCTCCCGTCGTACCCGCTCAGGTTCCGTTCGGCGAGAGCACCCCGGCAGCGGGCGCCGGTCTCCCCGCCCCTGCGGCCTCGGGTGCGCCCGCTGCGCCGGGTGAGGACGTGCCGGGGGCGTCGGCGGCACCCGCCGATGCCGTGCCCGGGGGCCCGGGCGCCCAGCCGGGGGTCCCGGCAGCGGCCGGGGATTCGGGTCCGGTCGCGGGTGGCCTGCCGGGGGCACCGGCAGCGCCCGTGGACGCGGGTCCGGGGGGCCCGGGTGGCCAGCCGGGGGCTGCCGTGGATTCGGTGCCGGGGTTCCCGGGCGCCCAGCCGGGGGCTGCCGCTGCGCCCGTGGACGCGGTGCCTGGGTTCCCTCCCGCCATGCCCGGTGGTGTGGGGCCGGCCGCGGACGGGGGGCGGACTGCTACTCCCGCCGAGGGTGTCGCCGTGCCGGGGCCGTACGGTGGTGCGCTGCCGCCGCTGCCGCCCGCTTTCGCCTCGGGCGCACCGCAGGCCGCACCGCAGGCCGCTCCGCAGGGCGCACCGCAGGGCGCGGCGCCGCAGGGGTACGGGTTCCCGCCGGAGGGCGCGCAGCAGGCCCAGGGGTACGGGGTCCCGCCGCAGTCCCAGGCTCCGCAGGGGTACGGGTTCCCGCCCGTGGCCCCGCAGCAGCAGGCTCAGCCGTACGGGGTGCCGCCGCAGCAGGCGCAGCCGGTGCCGCAGGGGCCGTACCAGCAGCAGCCTGCCGGGCAGGGGCCTGGTGCGCCGCTGGGCTACACCGCTGCCGTCGAGCTGTCCTCCGACCGCCTGATCCGTGCCAAGCAGAAGCCCAAGCCCACCCGGTCCGGCTTCCGCTTCGGCGGGAAGGCTGCCGAGGCCGACCGCCAGCGGAAGCTGGAACTCATCCGGACGCCGGTGATGTCCTGCTACCGGATCGCCGTGATCAGCCTGAAGGGCGGCGTCGGCAAGACCACGACGACCACCGCCCTCGGCGCCACCCTCGCCACCGAGCGCCAGGACAAGATCCTGGCCATCGACGCGAACCCCGACGCCGGAACCCTCGGCCGCCGCGTGCGCCGCGAGACCGGTGCGACGATCCGGGACCTGGTCCAGGCGATCCCGTACCTGCACTCGTACATGGACATCCGGCGGTTCACCTCGCAGGCGCCCTCCGGGCTGGAGATCATCGCCAACGACGTGGACCCGGCGGTCTCGACGACGTTCAACGACGAGGACTACCGCCGCGTCATAGAGACGCTCGGCCGCCAGTACCCGATCATCCTCACCGACTCGGGCACCGGCCTCCTGTACTCCGCCATGCGCGGGGTCCTGGACCTGGCCGATCAGCTGATCATCATTTCCACGCCCTCCGTGGACGGGGCGAGCAGCGCGAGCACCACGCTCGACTGGCTCTCCGCCCACGGTTACGCGGATCTCGTCTCACGCTCGATCACCGTCATCTCCGGGGTCCGCGAGACCGCCAAGATGATCAAGGTCGAGGACATCGTGCAGCACTTCGAGACCCGCTGCCGGGGCGTCGTCGTGGTGCCGTTCGACGAGCACCTCGCGGCCGGCGCCGAGGTGGACCTCGACCTGATGCGGCCCAAGACCCGGGAGGCCTACTTCAACCTCTCCGCCCTGGTCGCGGAGGACTTCGTACGGGCCCAGCAGCAGGGCGGGCAGGGGCAGTGGGGCGTCCCGCAGCAGCAGCCTCAGCAGTACGCCCAGCCCCAGCAGCCGCAGCCGCAGCCGCAGCCGCCGCAGGGGCCGTACCAGCAGCCGTACGGGCAGCAGCCCTACCCGCAGCCCGGGCAGCCCTGGCCGCAGACCCCGCCGGCTCCGGCTCCGCAGCAGCCGGGGCAGCCCCCGCGCGATCCGCGGCTCGGCTGAGAACGCAGGAGGGCCCCACCGTCCCGGGACGGTGGGGCCCTCCTGCGCAATACCCTCTAGCGGCGTGCGGCGTCGAAGGCGTCGGTGAGCGCCCGGGCCCGCTTCACGTCGTCGGCGATGGCCTCCAGCAGGCCGTCGAGCGACTCGAACTTCGCCATCCCGCGCACGTACGCGAGGAACTCCACCGACACCTGCTTGCCGTACAGGTCCAGCCCGAGGCGGTCGATCGCGTACGCCTCCACGGTCCGCTCGGTCGCGTCGAACTGCACGTTCGTACCGACCGAGATCGCCGCCGGCATCCGCTCGCCGTCCGCGGAGAGCCAGCCCGCGTACACCCCGTCGGCCGGGATCGCGGTGTGCGGGGCCGTCTCGACGTTGGCCGTCGGGTAGCCGAGCTCGCGTCCGCGCTGCGCACCGCGCACCACGACGCCTTCGACCCGGTGCGGGCGGCCCAGGATCTCGGCGGCGCCCTCCATGTCCCCCTCGGCGACGAGCTTGCGGGCCAGGGTGGAGGAGAACGGCACACCGCCGCCCGCCTCGCCGCGCTCGACCAGGTCGACGACCTCGACCTCGTAGTCGTACGTGGAGCCCAGCTCGCGCAGGAAGTCGACGTTTCCGGCGGCGCGGTGGCCGAAGCGGAAGTTCGGGCCCTCGATGACGGCGCGCGCGTGCAGCTTGTCGACCAGCACCTTGACGATGAAGTCGGCCGGGGACAGCTGGGAGAACTCCGCCGTGAAGGGCAGGATCAGCAGCGCGTCGACGCCGAGGCCGGCCATCAGTTCGGCGCGGCGGTCGTACGGGGCCAGGATCGGCGGGTGGCTGCCGGGGCGGACGACCTCGCTCGGGTGCGGGCTGAAGGTCACGACGACCGAGGGCACGCCCAGGGCGCGGGCCTTCGCCACGGCCCGTCCGATGATCAGCTGGTGTCCGCGGTGCACACCGTCGTAGGAGCCGATGGTGACGACGCTGCGTCCCCAGTCCTGGGGGATGTCCTCCAAGCCACGCCAGCGCTGCACTGTGACCGCTCCTCGCCCGAATCCTTGTAGTCCCTGTACCGGATTGCCGATTGCAGGTCTAAGACTGCCATGCCGGTGGCCCGGTCCCCGCATCGGAGTCCGGCAGTGCCGCGGCGCGGGCCGGCTCAGGTGACGTCCGGGGCGGACCTGCTGAGGGTCTCCACGGTACGGCGGGCGCCCGGCCCGAGCAGCGCCGCGGCCTCCGCCCCGGACTCGGCGAGCCAGCGGGCCACCAGTGCCCCGAAGACCGGGTCGGCCCGGACCAGCTCCACGGTGCGCTGCTCGAACACCTCGGGCCCGCCCGGGGTCCGCAGCAGCTGCCGGCCGGTGCGGCGGAGCAGCTCGCGGGTCCGGTCCTCGGAAGGCGCCGAGCACCTGCGGGTCGGGCTCCTCGCGCAGCAGGGTCTCGGCCAGGTCGGCCCGCAGCGCGGAGCCGGGTTCGGTGCCGGGAGCTGCCAGTACGCCGGCCAGCGCGGCCCGTACCGTCGGCGGGGCGGAGCGCAGCAGGCCCAGGACCAGCGGGCGGAGCACGGGTGCGGCGGCCGGGCCCTGTTCCAGGCGCCGGTCGACGAAGGCGGCGGCGTGCGGGGCGTCCTCGGGGTGCCGGACGAGGTGTTCCCGTACGAGGTCGCCGGCGCGGCGGGCCAGCGCCGGGGTGGTCAGCGCGGCCAGGGCGCGCAGCACCTCCCCGTCCGCGCGGGCGCGCAGGGCGTCGAACACGGCGTCCGGGTCGGGGAGTAGGTCGGGGAGTACGGGCAGCGCCGCGACGAGTGCGGAGGCGGGCAGGCGGGAGCCGCGGTCGGGGTCGCGGAAGCAGTCGAGGGCGTCGGTCAGGTGGCGGGCGCGGGCCTGCGGGTCGCGCAGCAGCATCCCGAGGGCGCTGCCGTGCAGGGGGAGGTCGCCGGGGCGGGCGAGGAGGGCCTCGGCGGCGTAGCGCAGCAGTTCCCGGTCGGCGGGGGTGCGGACGTGGGGGGCGGTGGCGAGTCCGTACGCGGCGGCGGCCACGCGCCGGCCGGGGCGGTCGTCGTGGGCCCAGCGGTCGACGGCGCGGGACAGGGCGGAGGGCTCGTCCTCGGCGAGGACGGCGAGCAGTTCGTCGGCGCGGGGGTGCGCGGCGTCGACGAGGGCCTCGGTGAGGTCGTCGAGGGCGAGGCCGCGGTGGGTGTGCAGGAGGGCCTGGGCGGCGGTGGCCACGGTGGCTCCCGGGCGGCCGCGCAGTCGGCGTTCATCGGTGAACCAGGCGCAGAGCAGGGGCAGGACGAGCTGCGGGGCGCGGGCGAGGCGGCGCCCGGCGGCCTCGAGGTAGCGGTGGTCGGAGGGCAGCAGGCGGCGCAGCAGGTCGAGCCGGTCGGACTCGGGCAGCCGGAGCCGGTTCCAGAACCAGCCGCCGAAGTCGTGCGACCCGGTCCGGGCGACGTGCTCGGCGAGGGCGTGCAGGACGGGCAGGTGGGGGGTGGCGTCGGGGGCGTGCAGCAGGGTGGCGCGCAGCAGCCGGGCGGCCCACCAGGCCCGGTCCGGGTGCACGTCGCCCGGCGGGGCCTCGGCGAAGGCGTTCAGGGCGTCGACCAGCCGGGCCAGCTCCTCCCCGGTCTCGGGGACGGGAAGCCTGCGCAGGGCTTCGAGCACGGGCCCGATCCGGTGCCGGGGCACGGGCGGGCCGGGGGCGGCGGGGCCGGAGTGGACGAGGGAGTCGAGGGCGGTGGGGACGTCGAGGTGGCAGGCCTGGAGCCAGTCGGAGAGCTCCTCGTGCGCGAAGCGGTAGCCGGGGCCGGCGGGGACGAGCAGGCCCTCGGTGAGGACGGCGGAGGCCCAGCCGGTGCGCCAGGGGAACAGCTCCTCGAAGGCGGCCCGGTCGAGCTGTCCCTGTCCGGGCCCGAGACACCGCCGCGCGGCCTCGTGCACCCGCCCGGCCACCCGCGCGGCGAGCCGCCGCACCCCGGGC
>NZ_JZWV01000676.1 GCF_000966975.1 Streptomyces katrae
CCCCCCTGTCCGTCCCCCTCCCCGCCCCGGACCGCCGCCCGGACGCCCCCGACACCGCGGAGCGCCGGCGCCGGCGCCTCGACCTGCACGCGTCCCTGACCGTCGCGGGCATCGCGCCGCGCGCCGGCGACCTGCACGCCATCGAGGTGCTCTCCCTCGTCGACGACACCACCTTCGCGGCCCTCCTGCGATGGATCACCGGCACCCCCTGACCGGGCTCCGACCGGCCCCCGGGTCCCCGTCGTCCGTCCGTGCGGTCCATCGCAGGCAGTACGGCACGAAAATATGCCCGCCCATGGCCTGACCAGCCACGACGGGCCGCAAGCGTACGTCCGCGCAACTCCGCGTTGGGCCGAACAGGTGGTGCTCGCCCCGCGGGTGCACGCCCCGTTCGGCCGCGTATGCACAATGCGTTCTGTCGATGTCGACCGTGGGGGTGAGTAGCCTGCGCGTGTTCTTGAGCTGGAGGTAGACCGCCCATGGCGGCGAACGGACAACCGACGGTCAGGAGGCGCCGTCTGGGTGCCGAGCTCCGGCAGCTCCGGAAGGCCGCGGGCATGACGTCGACGGAGGCCGCACGCCACCTGCTGGTTTCCCAGTCCAAGATCAGCCTCATCGAGACCGGCCGCCGCCCCATCAACCCGCGGGACGTGCGCGACCTCTGCCGCCTCTACGGGGTCACCGACCAGGACGTCGTCGAGGCGCTGATGCGGGCGGCGAAGGAATCGGGCCAGCAGGGCTGGTGGGTCTCCTGCGGCGACGTCCCCTACGGCGTCTACATCGGACTGGAGACGGGTGCCTCCTCCATCCACACCTACGAGCCGCTGGTGCTCCCCGGCCTGCTGCAGACCCGGGCCTACGCGGCCGCGCTCATCGCCGGAACGGCCCCCCTCATCACGGACGAGCAGGCCGCCGTCAGCCTGGAGGTCCGGCTGCGGCGCCAGCACCGGGCGCATCACCCCGCCCGCCCCTTCCGCTTATGGGCGATCCTGGACGAATCCGCACTGCACCGCGTGGTCGGAGACCGCGAGACCATGCGCGAACAGCTGGAGTACCTGAACACCCTCGGCGCCCAGCCGCACATCACCGTGCAGGTCCTGCCGCACACCGCCGGAGCCCACGCGGGGCTCCTGGGACAGTTCTCCATCCTCGGGTTCCCCGACTCCGACGCGGGAGTCGTCTACCTGGAACGCTTCACCAGTGACCTCTACCTGGAGAAGTACGTCGACCGGTACCCGTACCACGTCATGTACGACCACCTTCAGGCACAGGCGCTCAACCCCGAGGACACCCGGCACTTCATCAACGACCTCATCAAGGCGTTGCAGGCCGCCCCGGGCCGTCCTCCGGGCCGTCCTCCGGGCCGCTCCGCCGTCGGCCTCGCCGTGTGAGGCGGTACGCGAGAGGGCCCCGTCCGGTGCTTCGGACGGGGCCCTCGAGGTCGTGCGGGCGGCGGGGCCCGTCAGCCGCCGCACTGGCAGGGGGCGCCGGACTGGCAGCCGCAGCCG
>NZ_JZWV01000677.1 GCF_000966975.1 Streptomyces katrae
GACTGGCAGCCGCAGCCGCAGCCGGAGCCGCAGCCGCAGGCCGCGAGCAGGGGCAGGCGCAGGGGCTCCGGACGGGGCGGCTGCTCCTGCTCCGGGGTGATGGGGACGGGGGAATCGGGCATGGATCCTCCTCGCAGGCGGCGTACGGGACGTCGTACAGGACGGCGCAGTGCCTTCGCCTCATTCATGCCCAGCCACACCGGCGCGTCAACGGCGCATTGGGGCGTGCCGCGCGAAGGGGTCTCAGACGCCGTCCACCTGGGTGGGCTGCTGCAGCTCGTCCGCGTGCTCGCCCGTCACCAGGTACACGACGCGCTTGGCCACGGAGACCGCGTGGTCGGCGAACCGCTCGTAGTAGCGGCCCAGGAGGGTGACGTCCACGGCCGTCTCGATGCCGTGCTTCCAGCGGTCGTCCATCAGGTGCTGGAAGAGGGTGCGGTGCAGCTGGTCCATCTCGTCGTCGTCCTGCTCCAGCTGGAGGGCCAGGTCGACGTCCTTCGTGATGATGACCTCGGCCGCCTTCGCCATCAGGCGCTGGGCGAGCTGTCCCATCTCCAGGATCGTGGCGTGCAGGTCGCGCGGCACCGCGCGGTCGGGGAACCGCAGCCGGGCCAGCTTCGCGACGTGCTGCGCCAGGTCGCCGGAGCGCTCCAGGTCGGCGCTCATGCGCAGCGAGGTGACGACGATGCGCAGGTCGGTGGCGACCGGCTGCTGGCGGGCCAGCAGGGCGATGGCGCGCGCTTCCAGGTCGTGCTGCAGGTCGTCGACCTTCTGGTCGGCGGCGATGACGCTCTCGGCGAGCTTCAGGTCGGCGTCCAGCATGGAGGTCGTGGCCCGCCCGATCGCGGAACCGACGAGCCGGGCCATCTCGACCAGGCTCTCTCCGATCGAGTCCAGTTCCTCGTGGTACGCGTCGCGCATGTGTCCTTCTCCTGCCTGCTTGCCTACTACTCGCTGTCACTACTGCTACTGCCGTGTGGTCCGTCGTGCCCCACGTTGACACGTTCGGCCGCCAACGCGTCCGACTCCGGCATCACAAATGAATCAACACCGTCGCCAGGGTGAACTCTGGGCGACGACTGTTCGAGCTGCCACCCGAACGGCTGTGGAAGTGCCGTAGGGGCTGCTTAACCTGGACACATGGACGTGAACGCGGCGGTCGCCGCAGCTGCGGCGATCGCCGGTCTCTGCACCGGTGTCATCGCCATGCTGGCGTTCCGCTGGAGCGAGCGCGACCAAGCCCGCCCCACGAGGAGCTCCATGCGCCCCGACATCAACGCGGTGCTCCCGCCCGGCGTGGACACGGTGCTCTCCGTACTCCGCTCCTCCGCCGTCGTCCTCGACGAGGGCGACGCGGTGGTCAAGGCCAGCTCGGCGGCGTACGCCCTCGGCCTGGTCCGCGGCGGGAAGCTCGCCGTGGAGCCCATGCTCCACATGGCCCGTGACACCCGCCGCGACGGTGAGATACGCCAGATCGAGCTCGACCTGCCCCGGCGCGGGACCGGCCGCGGCGAGGCCCTCGCGGTGTCCGCCCGCGTCGCCCCGCTGGGTTCCCGGCTGGTGCTCCTGCTGGTCGAGGACCTGACCGAGGCCCGCCGCATCGAGGCGGTCCGCCGCGACTTCGTCGCGAACGTGTCGCACGAGCTGAAGACCCCGGTCGGCGCGATCTCCCTGCTGTCCGAGGCGGTGATGGACGCCGCGGACGACCCCGAGGCGGTCAGCCGCTTCGCGGGCCGCATGCAGATCGAGGCCACCCGCCTGATCAACCTCGTACAGGAGCTCATCGACCTCTCCCGGGTGCAGAACGACGACCCGCTGGAGGACGCCGAACCGGTACGGGTGGACACGCTGGTGGCGGAGGCCATCGACCGCTGCCGCCACACGGCCACTTCCAAGCAGATCACCATGGCCGCCGGCGGCACCGCCGACCTGCGCGTCTGGGGCCACCGCGGCCAGCTGGCCGCCGCCCTCGGCAACCTGGTGGAGAACGCCGTCAACTACAGCCCGGCCCGTACCCGGGTCGGGATCGCCGCCCGCCGGGTGACCGCGCCGGGCGGGGACCTGATCGAGATAGCCGTGACCGACCAGGGCATCGGCATCCCCGAGAAGGACCGCGAACGCATCTTCGAGCGCTTCTACCGGGTGGACCCCGCCCGCTCCCGCGCCACCGGCGGAACCGGACTGGGCCTCGCGATCGTGAAGCACGTGGCGGCCTCGCACGGCGGCGAGGTGTCGGTGTGGAGCTCCGAGGGCCAGGGCTCCACGTTCACCCTGCGTCTCCCCGAGGCGGGCGCCCCGGCCCCGGCGCCCGCCCCGGACACCACCGGCGCGGCGGCGGAGGCCACGGCCCCCGGACCCGCCCGGCCCCCGCTTGACCCAGAAACAGTCGTCCCCTCCCCGGAGGTCCTTCCGTGACCCGAGTGCTCGTCGTCGAGGATGAGGAATCCTTCAGCGACGCCCTGTCCTACATGCTCCGCAAGGAAGGCTTCGAGGTCGCGATCGCCGCGACGGGGCCCGACGGGCTCGACGAGTTCGAGCGCAACGGCGCCGACCTCGTCCTCCTGGACCTGATGCTGCCCGGCCTGCCGGGCACCGAGGTCTGCCGGCAGCTGCGCGGCCGCTCCAACGTCCCCGTGATCATGGTGACCGCCAAGGACAGCGAGATCGACAAGGTCGTCGGGCTGGAGATAGGAGCCGACGACTACGTCACGAAGCCCTTCTCCTCCCGGGAGCTGGTGGCCCGCATCCGCGCGGTCCTGCGCCGGCGCGGGGAGCCGGAGGAGGTCACCCCGGCGGCGCTGGAGGCCGGCCCGGTGCGGATGGACGTGGACCGGCACGTGGTCACGGTCGGCGGGGCCAAGGTGGACCTGCCGCTGAAGGAGTTCGACCTGCTGGAGATGCTGCTGCGCAACGCGGGCCGCGTGCTGACCCGCATGCAGCTGATCGACCGGGTGTGGGGCGCGGACTACGTCGGCGACACCAAGACCCTCGACGTCCACGTCAAGCGCCTGCGGGCCAAGATCGAGCCGGACCCGGGCGCCCCGCGCTACCTGGTCACGGTCCGCGGCCTCGGCTACAAGTTCGAGCCGTAGCCCTGCCGGGCGTGAAACGGGGAAGGGGCCCCGGCCGCTGTGCGGCCGGGGCCCCTTCCTTCGTGCGTCAGTGGCCGGCGCCGTGCGAGGCCGAGGCCGACGGGGAGCCGGAGGCGGCCGGGCTGCCGGAGGCGGCGCCCGACGGGGAGGCGGCCGGGGAGCCGGAGGGGCTGCCCGACGGGGAGGCGGAGGCCGAGCCGGAGGGGGCCGGGGTGGCGCCCGCGGCCGGGGCCTCGGTGGGGCCGTAGCCCGCGTACATGCCGGTGGCCGGGACGACGTAGGCGTCCAGCTTCACGTCGCCGGCGTTGCTGAGCTGGAAGGTCATCTCCTGGACGTTGCCGTTCTGGACGGCCTCGCGGCCACCCTCGACCACGGCGGAGGCGTTGCCCTTGCCGCCGAGGACCACGGAACCGCCGGCGGGCACGGTGATCTTGCCGGAGCCAGCGGAGTCCTTCAGCGTCACCTTGGACTTGCCACCCGCCAGGGTGATCGCGTCCAGGGTCTGGTCCTTGGTGCCGGCGTTGAAGAGGGTCGCCGAGACGGAGGCCGGGCCCTTCTTCTCCTTGTCGCCCTTGGTGATCACCAGGGCGTTCTGGATCTTGATGTCGCCCTTGGTGACGGCGGCGTTGTCCGGCTTGATCTGGAGAGTCTGCGCGTCGTTGCCCGCGCCGCACGCGGCAAGCGAGGCGAGCGAGAACACTACGGCGGAAGCGGCGAGGGCGCCGCGTCGAAGGCTGCGGCTCACGGCGGCGGCAACTCCTTGGACGTACGGACGGGACGGTGGGCTCTCGGAGCGGCCGAGGTAAAGCCGCCCTAAGGGTGTGTCAGCGGGCTTAGGTTACCGAGCCGCCACCCCGCCCCCGCACCCGACCCTCCGCAGTGCGCGCACCGCCGCCCGCGCGTGCGCGATCTTGCATTCCGCTATCCCGCCGGAGGGTCCGCCGGTGATCGAATTCAGGCATTCCGTCGAACGTCGACCCGTGATCAATTCAGGATTGGGCCGGAACCCGCTCCGTACGGGTGCCCGCCAGTCGAACGGAGTACTTCGGTTTCCTGTCCTGGAACCCGGCAAAACGGGACGTACGTCACACTGGTGGGTGCGTCCGCCAGGTGTAACGTGGTCGTTTCGCCCGGTCCGCACAGCGCCTCCGACCTGCGAATACCCCCCTCCGGAAGCCTTCCGCAGCACGTTCGTGTCGCTGTTGTCAAGCCCCGAGATGTGCCCTGACCTGCGAAAACGCCATTCATAACAGTCAGTTCTCGTGTTACCCTGGATAGCCACGGAAGGGGTACCTGTCACATGACGTTCAAGGTTGGCGACACCGTGGTCTATCCCCATCACGGGGCCGCGCTGATCGAGGCCATCGAAACTCGCCAGATCAAAGGCGTGGACAAGACCTACTTGGTGCTCAAGGTCGCCCAGGGCGACCTGACGGTTCGTGTGCCTGCGGACAATGCGGAGTTCGTCGGCGTTCGCGACGTAGTCGGCCAGGACGGGCTGGACCGGGTCTTCGAGGTGCTCCGCGCACCGTACGCAGAAGAGCCCACGAACTGGTCCCGTCGCTACAAGGCAAATCTGGAGAAGCTCGCTTCGGGCGATGTCATCAAGGTCGCCGAAGTGGTGCGCGACCTGTGGCGTCGTGAGCGTGAGCGTGGGCTTTCCGCCGGTGAGAAGCGGATGCTCGCGAAGGCGCGTCAGATTCTGGTGAGCGAGCTCGCGCTCGCCGAGAACACGAACGAGGACAAGGCCGAGGCCCTCCTCGACGAGGTGCTCGCGTCCTGACGCTCACGCATCTCGATCAAGCGCTGTGATCACAGTGTGCCGCGGTGCCCGATGACAGGCCCTCTCCACGAGAGGGCTGTTGCCGGGCGCTGCGGCATGTCTGCATCCGCTCTGCATCCGCGGGTAATTCCGCTTCCGCTTCCGTGCCCCGCGTCCGCTTCCGTGCCCGCGTCCTCCACCTGGTGTGCCGGGTCCGGGCAGCCGGCTCGACCGGTCGTCACGGAAGGGGCGAGGGCGTCGCACCCGGCACCCTTCAGGCCATACCCATGTCGGCCGAAGTCACAAACCTGGCTCGGAGCTACTGATGTCTGACGAATCCCGCCCCCACCGCACCGCCGCGGTGATCCCGGCCGCCGGCCGCGGGGTACGCCTCGGCCCCGGCGCCCCCAAGGCCCTGCGGGCCCTCGGCGGGACGCCCATGCTGGTCCACGCCGTCCGCGCCATGGCCCGCTCCCGCGCGGTGTCCCTCGTCGTGGTCGTCGCCCCGCCCGACGGGGCCGCCGAGGTGCGCCACCTCCTCGACGAGCACCCGCTGCCCGAAAGGACCGACGTCCTCGTCGTCCCCGGCGGCGACACCCGCCAGGAATCCGTGCGCGCCGGCCTGGACGCCCTCCCGGCCGACATCACCTCCGTACTCATCCACGACGCGGCCCGCCCCCTGGTCCCCGTCGACACCGTGGACTCCGTGGTCGAGGCCGTCCGCGACGGCGCCCCCGCCGTCGTCCCCGCCCTGCCGCTCGCCGACACCGTCAAGGAGGTCGAGCCCGGCCGCCCCGGCGAGCCCGAACCCGTCCTCGGCACCCCCGAGCGCTCCCGGCTGCGCGCCGTGCAGACCCCGCAGGGCTTCGACCTCAAGACCCTGCTCCACGCGCACGAGACCATCGCCGTCAACGGCGAGGGCGCCACCGACGACGCCGGAATGGTGGAACGCACCGGAGTCACCGTCGTGGTCGTCCCCGGCCACGAGGAGGCCTTCAAGGTCACCCGCCCCCTCGACCTCGTCCTCGCCGAGGCCGTACTCGCCCGCAGGAGGGCCACCGATGCCTACTGATCCCGCCGCCGCCCCCCTGATCCCGCTCGTCGGCATCGGCACCGACGTGCACGCCTTCGAGACGGGCCGCGAGCTGTGGTGCGCCGGCCTGCTCTGGGAGGGCGAGGACGGCCTCGCCGGGCACTCCGACGGCGACGTCGCCGCCCACGCCGCCTGCGACGCCCTCTTCTCCGCCGCCGGCGTCGGCGACCTCGGCGCCCACTTCGGCACCTCCCGCCCCGAATGGTCCGGCGCCGCCGGCGTCACCCTCCTGGCGGAGGCCGCCCGCATCGTCCGCGCCGAGGGCTTCGAGATCGGCAACATCGCCATCCAGGTGATCGGCGTACGCCCGAAGATCGGCAAGCGGCGCGAGGAGGCGCAGAAGGCCCTCGCCGCCGCCGCGGGCGCCCCCGTCTCCGTCTCCGGCACCACCACCGACGGCCTCGGCCTCACCGGCCGCGCCGAAGGCCTCGCCGCCATCGCCACCGCCCTCGTCTACCGGACGAACCGGGACTGAGTACGGGGTACGCCCACAACGCGGCCGTTACAGATGTCAGGCCGCCGATGACCGATGTCACCTCTTCGGCAACAAAGAGTCCCCGCGACCTCAAACGGTCGCGGGGCACTGCCACAGGCGCACTACCCTGGATGCCGTGACTATTCGCCTGTACGACACCAGCGCCCGGCAGATCCGCGACTTCACCCCGCTCACGCCGGGCTGCGTCTCGATCTACCTGTGTGGTGCCACCGTCCAGGCGGCGCCGCACATCGGGCACATCCGCTCGGGCCTCAACTTCGACATGATGCGCCGCTGGTTCACCTACCGCGGCTACGACGTGACCTTCATCCGCAACGTCACGGACATCGACGACAAGATCATCAGCAAGTCGGCCGCGCAGGGCCGCCCCTGGTGGTCCATCGGCTACGAGAACGAGCGCGCCTTCAACGACGGCTACGCCGCCCTCGGCTGCCTGCCGCCCACCTACGAGCCCCGCGCCACCGGCCACGTCACCGAGATGGTCGAGATGATGCGCGGCCTCATCGAGCGCGGTCACGCGTACGAGGCCGACGGCAACGTCTACTTCGACGTGCGCTCCTTCCCCGGCTACCTGGAGCTGTCGAACCAGGAGCTCGACAACCTCCTCCAGCCCTCCTCCGAGGGCGAGACCGGCAAGCGCGACTCCCGCGACTTCGCCATGTGGAAGGCCGCCAAGCCCGGCGAGCCCTCCTGGGAGACCCCGTGGGGCCGCGGCCGCCCCGGCTGGCACCTGGAGTGCTCGGCCATGGCGCACAAGTACCTCGGTTCCGCCTTCGACATCCACGGCGGCGGCCTGGACCTGATCTTCCCGCACCACGAGAACGAGATCGCCCAGGCCAAGGCCTTCGGCGACGAGTTCGCGAACTTCTGGGTGCACAACGCCTGGGTCACCATGTCCGGCGAGAAGATGTCCAAGTCGCTGGGCAACTCGGTCCTCGTCTCCGAGATGGTCAAGCAGTGGCGCCCGATCGTCCTGCGCTACTACCTCGGCACCCCGCACTACCGCTCGATGATCGAGTACAGCGAGGAGGCGCTGCGCGAGGCCGAGTCCGCGTTCGCGCGCATCGAGGGCTTCTGCCAGCGCGTCGTCGAGAAGGCGGGCGGGCCCGTCGAGGCCGCAGCCGAGGTGCCGCCGGCCTTCGCCGAGGCGATGGACGACGACCTGGGCGTCCCGCAGGCCCTCGCGATCGTCCACACCACCGTCCGCCAGGGCAACAGTGCGCTCGCCGCCGACGACAAGGACGCGGCCATCGCCCGGCTGTCCGAGGTACGGGCCATGCTGGGAGTCCTCGGCCTGGACCCGCTCGACCCCCAGTGGGCCGGCGAGTCCGACCGCGGCGAGGAACTGCACGGCGCCGTCGACACCCTCGTACGCCTCGTCCTGGACCAGCGCGAGTCCGCCCGGGCCCGCAAGGACTGGGCCACCGCCGACGCCATCCGCGACCAGCTCCAGCAGTCCGGCCTGGTCATCGAGGACAGCCCGACCGGCCCGCGCTGGACGCTCGGCCCGCGCTGATCCGGGCCCCCGGGGCGCGGTCCGGACCCGCTCGGACCAGCGCCGTTGTGCCGCTCGGCCTTCCGGGCGGCACACTCTTCATACGTACATAACGCAGCACGAACGAAAACAGGTAGAGGTCATGGCCGGTAACAGCCAGCGCAGGAACCGCCGCACGTCCAACAAGAAGGGCGCTACGGTCGGCAGCGGTGGCCAGCGGCGCAAGGGCCTGGAAGGCAAGGGCCCCACGCCCAAGGCCGAGGACCGCAAGGGCCACAAGGCCTTCCGGATCTCCAACGCCATGGCCCGCCAGGCCGCCAAGCGCCGCCCCGCCCCCCGCCGCGGCGGCCCCAAGGGCACGAGCGAGATGGTCGTCGGCCGTAACCCGGTCTTCGAGGCCCTGCGTGACGGCGTCCCCGCCACCACCCTCTACGTGCAGCAGTTCATCGACAACGACGAGCGCGTCCGCGACGCCCTCAAGCTCGCCGGCGAGCGCGGCAACATCAACCTGATGGAAGCCCCCCGCGCCGAGCTCGACCGCATGACCAACGGGCTCAACCACCAGGGCCTCGTCCTCCAGGTCCCGCCGTACGAGTACGCGCACCCCGAGGACCTCACCGACGCCGCCTACGACAACGGCGAGGACCCCCTCATCGTCGCCCTCGACGGCGTCACCGACCCGCGCAACCTCGGTGCCATCGTCCGCTCCGTCTCCGCCTTCGGCGGCCACGGCGTGGTCATCCCCGAGCGCCGCGCCGCCGGTATGACCGCGGGCGCCTGGAAGACCTCCGCGGGCACCGCCGCCCGCACCCCGGTCTCCCGCGTCACCAACCTGACCCGCGCCCTCCAGGAGTACAAGAAGGCCGGCATCGCCGTCGTCGGCCTCGCCGCCGAGGGCACCCACGAGGTCCAGGACCTCGACGCCCTCGCCGGGCCCGTGGTCATCGTCGTCGGCTCCGAGGGCAAGGGCCTCGGCCGCCTCGTCGGCGAGAACTGCGACTACCTCGTCCGCATCCCGATGCCGGGCGGCGCCGAGTCCCTCAACGCCGGTGTCGCCGCGGGCGTCGTCCTGTACGAGGCCGCCCGCCGCCGCGCCACCCAGGGCCGCGTCTGACCCGTACGGCCCCGAACGGGGCCGGGCCGCCGTACGCACTCCGTACGGCGGCCCGGAACCGGCCCCTCAGCCGGAACGGGCCCCGGGCGGCCCCGCGGCCGCCCCGGGGAGCACCCTCAGCCGGCCAGGCCCGCCAGGCGGGCCCGGAACAGGGCCGCCAGCGTGAACCCGTCCGTGATGCGGCCGTCCAGGACCATCTCCTCCGCCTCCGCGAACGGCACCGTCCGCGTACTGCGGATCCCCTCGCCCACCGCGAGGCGGCCGATCCCGCCGATCCGCGCCGCGTACAGCAGCACTTGGTCGCCCATGACCCCCGTGTCCGGGTGGACGGCCCCCAGCGGCACCAGCTCCAGGACCTCCGCCCCGATCTCCTCGCGCAGCTCCTTCGCCGCGTTCTCCGTGTCCGCCAGGCCCCGGGTGCCGAAGCCCCGCGGGACCTCCCACCGCCACGACCGCGTCGCGTGCCGGAAGTGCTCGATCAGCACCACCTGCCCGTCCAGCAGCGGCAGCACCACGCACCCCGGCTCGGGCGTCGTCCCGATCGAGCGGATGTACGTCCCCTCGCGGCCGTCCGGGAACCGGACCGCGTCACGGACCAGCATCACGTACGGATCCCGGTACAGCAGCCCGCCCGCGCCGGCCACCGCCGCCGGGTCCGTGAGGATCTCGATCCCGCCCGGTTCGTTGCGGAACAGCTCCGGCCGCTCCGCGCGGAGCCGTTCGTATCCCTCTACCCCGTTCATGACCACCCCCGTAGTCCGCGGGGCCCCGCACCCCGGACCGCCGGGCCGCTAGGCCGCCGCCATCTGGTCGGCCGGGCGCCCGAGGACGCCGCCGCCGCTCTCCACGACCTCCCGCCCATATACCCGCAGGATGGTCTGCCAGTCTTTCCGCAGGTTGTTCAGCCGCAGCGACGGCAGCGTCACGCTGTGCCCGAGCCCTCCGCTCAGCCACCCCCTCCCCGTGTCCCTGAACTGCAGACGCAGGCTGACGACCCCGGCGGCGGCCGTCAGCAGCTGCAGGGACCCGGACAGCAGCGTGATGTCCTGGCCCGCGCTCAGCTGGGCCGCGATCCCCGCCGACTCCAGGACCAGGACCGTGCTGATCTCCCGGACGAACCCGCGGTGCGACGCGCTCGTCCTGCGCGCCGCACGCAGCATCCGCGCGTGGGAGCGGGTCACGTCCGAGGTGTGCTGCGCGAACTCCTCCGGCGAAGGCAGCCGTCCGTCCCGGAAGCCGCCGCGGACGAAGGCCTCCAGGGAGTCGATGTACGCCCGCCACTCCTCCTCGCGCCGCAGCCGCACGATGTCGGCCAGCGACAGCCCGGCGTACGAGTTGGGCCCGTCCACCGCCCGGTGCAGTTCGTCCGCGAACAGGTCGCGCAGCAGCAGGCCGATCGCCTCGGGGTCGTCGGCCGCCGGCCGGGAGTCCTCCCGCAGCTCGTTGAGGGTCGCCCGCGGCGGCGAGTCGGGCGGGGTCAGGGCGATCAGGCCGCTCGCCTTGGGGACGCCCAGGCTGTACAGCAGGTCGATCAGCTGCTTGGCCGGCACGATGTGCTCGCCCTCGCGCAGGAGGTTCTCGTGCGGTTCGGTGCCCGGCCGGCTCAGGAACCGTTCGTAGACCATGTTGCGCGTGATGTCCCGGTCGATGTCCTGGTCGCCGGCCCAGTCGTACAGATCCTTGAGGATGCCCACGCGCATGGCCCGTGCCTGCTCCTTCGGGATGCCGAGGTTCTGGGCCAGTACCTCGGCGGGCAGCCGGCGCAGCACGGACAGCTGCGTGGAGAAGAAGTTGCCCACCTGCGTCGCGCGCTGCCGGTTGCTCGCGTCGTCCCAGTCGAAGCGCACCAGCCCCGGATCCGACTCGTCCGTGATCAGCCGTCTCCAGGCGGTCGCGACCGAGCGGTCGTGGCCCCAGCCGAATTCGGCCGTCGCCTCCCGCTCCGTGTACAGGTACGGCACCATCGCGCGCCGGTTGAGCAACTGGATGAAGGCGGCGCGCTCGGACGGCTCCGCGGTGGGCAGGTAATTCGAGTAGAGGGCCTCGTTGTTGAGGAAGTACGCCCGGTTGACCACCAGGGTTCCGCTGTTGACGAGGGAACGCCGAAGCTCCGCCGCACCGGCGGCCACGGCTTCGGACGAAGGGCCCGCCGGGGTGCTCGCCCGCTGCCGGGATGCGGCCAGATCCGCGGGCAGCCACTGGTTGTCGAGGGCCTGCGCCATCACCGGATAGTCCGTGAGATCGGCGAAAACGAGCTGGTTGTGCAACCGTTCTGTCATTACCGGTTCCCCCTCAGCAAGCAACTGCGGGGATTCTTGCATCAGTTGACGGAGAGTTCCCGAACAATCCCGCTGTTCCCGGCACCTGGCCTGATCTTGACGGGCCTCGGACAGATCCCTGCTGTCAAAGCAGTGTCCTAAACACTGATCACTCGGTTAGATGAGTGTGGACACCAGAACGTCAGGGTTCGACGACCAGCCCGCGCTGAGCATGGTCAAGGTGCCGTGCGACCCCGCACAGGTCATCGTCAACCACGCCAGCTTCCGCGTGCGGCTCGCACCGAGCCCGAGCGCGCGTTCCAAGCCCGCGAATGCCCCCGGCCCCGGCCGCGCACCGGTCCTCGCCGCCGGAGCCGTCGCGGCCGCCGGAGTCACCCGCCGCCGCGCACCCGTCGTCTGGAGCGGCAAGACCGCCCCCGGCGGCGACGCCGCGGCCACCGGCCAGCTCCTCCAGGCCGTACGCCAAGCCGGACGCGGCCACGACGACTACGACGGCGGCGCCACCCAGACCATCCCCCGGGTGGACCTCGCGCGCGACCTCACCGAGGACACCCTCGCCACCCCCACCGTCATCGGCCAGCGCACCTACGCCGACCCCGACGAGACCCGCCCCCTGGCCGCCGTACCC
>NZ_JZWV01000678.1 GCF_000966975.1 Streptomyces katrae
CGGTGGGGCGCGGCGGCCGGCAGTCGTTCACGGCTTCCTCCGGGGGGTGGCGAGGTCCGGCTCCGGCCGGCGGGGCCCGTCCGGTTCGCGCGCGCAGAAGGCCCGCACGGCGGCGCCGAGGCCCAGCAGCGGCTCGGCGGGGACGGCCCGGCCGGTGGCGACCTGCCAGCCGGCGTGGTCGTTGAAGGGGTTGTCGTCGGTCAGGGCGTGCCAGGCGAGGACGTCCGCGAAGGCCGGGGCGAGCAGGGTGAACGCCTGCCCGGCGCCCCGCTCGCGCAGCAACTGCCGGAAGGCACGGGCGGCGTCGGCCTGCCGGCCGCCGTCCACCGCGCGCAGCACGGCGGCGCAGCCGGGGTCCGCGAGGAGCTCCGGCCGGCCGGCGGTGGCGACGCGGATCCGGGCCCTGAGTCCGCAGACGGCCGCGCTGACGGCCAGGCTCTCCCGCCGGGCCAGGATCCCGGCGAACCATCCGGCCCGGGCCACCCCCCGGCCGCGCGGGGCCCAGCCGAGGCCGGCCGGGTCGGTGAGGGTGCGCAGCAGGGTCCGCCAGGCGCGGCGCCGGCGGCTGCTGCGGGCCACGAGGGCCCCGGCGGGCAGGCGCGCGCCGAACGCGAGCCCGGAGGCGTACCGGGCGGCCTCGCCCACGGCGTCGGCGGCCTCGGCCAGTTCCCGGCACAGGGCGTCGAGCGTGTCGACGTCCGGGTCGGGGGCCGGCGCGGTCACGGCGTCGGACATGGGCTCCTCGCGGGGGCTGTGGACGGCTGACGGGATCACCGTACGTCGGCCCCGCGCACTGCGCGCTCCGACTGCGCTACGGGAGTGGGCCGCCGGTCAGGGCCGGTGCGGTGAGGTCCTCGCGGGCGAAGGCCGCCTCGCGGAAGGCCGTGCGCAGCAGGGTTCCGGACCCGGTCGCGGGGCCGGGGAGCAGGACGGCCCAGCGGTCGTGGCGGGGGGCGATCCAGAGCGCGGGGCCGGGGCCGGACGGGGGGTGGTGGGCCCACACCCCGGCCGGCGCGGGGTGCCAGAGCAGGCCCCGGGAGGGGGTGAGTTCACCGGTGCGGATGCGCAGCGACTCGTCCGTCCAGGCGCGGGGGACGGGGTGGCCGGCCGGGGACAGCAGGTGGCGCAGGAACCGGGCGACGTCGGCGAGGGTGGTGTGCAGGACGCCGTCGGTGATGCGGGTACGGGTCATGCCGAGCGGCTGCCAGATCCGGGTCGCGGCGCTG
>NZ_JZWV01000679.1 GCF_000966975.1 Streptomyces katrae
CCGCCGAGCTGTTCGGCGAGACGGGTGAGGGCGGCGGCGGCGGCCGGGCCGTCGGCGCGGGTGAGCAGCTGGTGGGTGGTGGTCCCGGCGGGTGCCCCGGCGGCGGGTGGCTGCCCGTAGGCCGCGAGGGGGGTGTGCAGGGCCAGTTCGCCCTGGGCCACGAGGGTGCCGAGGACGGGCCAGAGGGCGAGGGCCGGGGTGAGGGAGGGGGCGGCGAGGGGGGTGTCCCAGTCGCCCGGCGGGCCGGGGCGGGCGGCGTGGACGGTGTACGCCGAGCCCACCGCCCAGACCGCGTCCGGGTCTGCGGTGCGCATGAGGGCCTCGATCTGCGGCGTCATGCCCGGCACGCTACGTCGGCCCGCGCGGCGGGCCGGGCAGGTCGTGGGGAACGCGCGGCCGTGCCGCCGCCCGCCACCCGAATGCCGGGGCCGCCGGGCGGCGGCCCCGGCGCCCGCCCTGCCGGTCCGGCCGGGTGCACGTCGAACACCCCCGGGGGTGAGGATTGCCCTACCGGAGTACCGCCGCCAGCAGATCGGTGCCCAGGGCCGTCAGGTCCGAGAGGTTGAGGCTGTAGCGGACGTACCGTCCCTCGCGGCGGCCCACGAGGAGGCCCGCGCGCCGCAGGAGGGCCAGGTGGCGGGAGACCTCCGGCGGTGTCATGTCCCAGGTGTGGGCGAGTTCCCCGTTCGTGTGCGCGCCGCGGGCCAGGGTGCGGAGCAGGCGCAGACGGGCCGGGTGGGAGAGGGCCTCCAGCCGGAGGGCGACGGTGTCCAGGGAGACGGGCCGCGACGGGCCCGGCTCGGTCACCGGGTACTGGACCACCGGCTGCCAGCCGGGGGCGTGGACCACCGCGAGGTGCGGGCGGCCGAAGACGCTGGGGATGAAGGTGACACCGGTGCCGTGGGCGTGCGTGACCTTGTCCAGGAGCTTGTCCACGAGGATGCCGTCGCCGTCCGGGGCCAGGGTGACCGCGCCGGAGACCGAGGCGAGGGCGGCTCCGGGGCCCTGCCGCTTCAGCAGGTCGTTCTTGAGCCGCAGGTCGGTGGCGAGGCGCACGGCGGCGTCGGCCCAGGCCGAGTCGAAGAAGGCCTCGGCGCAGGCTTCCAGGGTTTCGCGGACGCGTGCCCGTACCGCCGCCGGGTCGGCGAGCAGCCGCTCGGCGAAGGCTTCCTGGCGCGGGCCCCGGGCCTGGGCGAGGTCGAGGGCCAGATCACGGGCGGCGGCATCGCCGAGGGGCGAGGGGGAGGTGAAGTGGACGCGGTTGCCGCAGGTGGTGACCAGTGCGGCGGAGACGTACCGCTCGTCGTCGAGCCGGTCCACGTCGTCCAGTTCCTCGCCGAGGGTCGGGCGGGGCCTGGCCGGGAGCATGAAGTCGGCCTGGGAGGTGCGCCAGAGGAACTCCGCCTCCCGCAGCCGGTCGGCCAGCCCCGGCCGCAGCCCCGCCCACACGT
>NZ_JZWV01000680.1 GCF_000966975.1 Streptomyces katrae
GGCCAGCCCCGGCCGCAGCCCCGCCCACACGGCCCCGCCCACACGTCGGCGGCCCACGCGCCGAACTCCGGATGGTGCTCCGGTTCGGCGAGCACGTGCAGCATCGCGGTCAGTTCGGCCAGCGGGGACGCGGCGAACCGCAGCCCCTCGGACGGCATGGCCGCGATGTCGATCCTCAACGTCATCCGGACATCATCCACGCCCCGCCGGAGAGCGCCGACGACTGTTGACGATCTCCGTCAAGCGACGTGCCCGGCCGGGCCGCCGAACCCACTGTTCACCCCATGACAGTCACGAGCACCGCCCCGCCCCCCTCCCCCGAGGCCGGACCCCGCGCCCTCCTGCGCGCCTCGGGCGGCCCGCGTTATGCCGTCGCCCTTGCCGTCGACGCCCTCGGCACCGGCCTGCTGAGGCCGTTCCTCCTCCTCTACGGAGTGACGGTGCTCGGTCTGTCGGCGTCGGCCACCGGCCTCGCGATGACGGCCGGCATCGTCATGGGCCTGCTGTGCGTGCCCGCCGTCGGGAGGTGGCTGGACCGGGGCGCCCGCAGCGCCGTCGTCGCTGCGGCGATGCTGATACGCGTGCTGGGCGTGGCCGTGCTGCTGGCGGCACCGCCGGGGCACGTCTGGCCGTTCGCCGCCGCGGCCCTCCTGCTCGGCATCGGCAACCAGTCCTGGCCCGCCGCCCACGCGGCCCTCGTCGCCACCCTCGCCCACGGACGGGAACGCGACACCGCGCTCGCGGCGGGACGCGCCCTGCGCAACGCCGGTCTGGGGGCGGGGGCGCTCCTCGCCATGGTCTGCCTGGCGGGCGGGACCTCGGCTCTGGAGGCGCTCGCGGGGGTCACGGGAGCGGCGTACCTGGTGGCCGCCGTCCTGGCGTGGTCGGTGCGTGTGCGTGCGGAGCGTCCGGAGCCGGGGGCGGACCGGTCGGACCGGTCCCCTGGAGCGGTGGGGCAGGCGGTCAGGCCACCGCGCATGCGCGCCCTTCTGGCCGCGAACGTGGTGTACGTCTTCTGCCTCAACGTTCCCGAGATCGCGCTCCCTTTGGTCCTGCTGACGCAGTTGCACGCCTCACCGGTGTGGTCCGCGGCGGTCTTCGTCGCCAACACGGTGCTGGTGGTCACGCTCCAGGTCCCGGTCACCGTCCTGATGGCCCGCTACGCCCGGCGTACCGCGCTGGTCATCGCCGGTGCCGTCCTCACGGTCTCGTACGTCGGGTTCCTGGTGGTGACGCTGCTCGGTGAGGGGGGCGGGCACGGCTGGGCCGCGGCGGGCATCGCGGCCGTCTCCGTCGTCTGCACCCTCGGCGAGATCGTCTACGCCGGCAGCGCCACCGCCCTGGTGACGGCCCTCGCCCCGTCCCGGGCGCTGGGACGCACCCTGGCCCGCTTCGAGCTCTCCTCGGGCTTCGGGCTCGCCGTCTCTCCGGCCGTGATCACCGCCCTCGCGGCCCACGGCCCGACCGCCCTGTGGGGCACCCTGGCCACGGCCACCCTCCTGTCCGCCTCGGCCGTCGCCAGCGAAGCGGACCCCGCGGCGCCGAAGCGATGACGGCGCCACGGTCCGCGCCCGGCCCGGACCCGGCCGACCGCCCGGGCAGCGCCCGCTGGACCTTCCGGGGCCGGCGGGTCAGCCTGGAGGGATGAGTTCGATGTCCGGTGAACCCGTGCCCGGCCCCGGTGCGCCACCGCCTCCGCCCGGGGTCCCGTCCCCCGGGGCCGGTGCGGAGCCGGGGGTGGCGCTGCGGTCCGCGCGCGGGCGGTGGGTGCTGCTCGCCACCGTGCTCGGGTCCGCGATGGCCCTGCTGGACTCGACCGTGGTCAACGTCGCCCTCCCCCGCATCGGGCACGACCTCGGCGCCGATCTGGCGGTGCTCCAGTGGACGGTGAACGCCTACCTGGTGACCCTGGCCGGGCTGATCCTCGTCGGCGGGGCGCTCGGCGACCGGTTCGGGCGGCGCCGGATCTTCGTCCTCGGCGTGGTGTGGTTCGCCGCGGGCTCCCTGCTGTGCGGCATCGCCCCGAACGCCGGGGTGCTGATCGGCGCCCGCGCCCTCCAGGGCATCGGCGGGGCCCTGCTTACCCCCGGCTCGCTCGCGCTGATCCAGGGCTCGATCCGGGCCGGCGACCGGGGCCGGGCGGTGGGCCTGTGGTCCGGGTTCGGCGGGGTCGGCGCGGCCGTGGGGCCGTTCCTCGGGGGCTGGCTGGTGGACGGGCCGGGCTGGCGGTGGGTGTTCCTGCTGAACGTGCCGGTGGCCGCGCTGTGCGTGCCGGTGGCGCTCAGACACGTACCGGAGTCGAAGGACCCGCAGGCCGGCGGGCGGTTCGACGTGGCCGGCGCGGTGCTCGGGGCCTCGTCCCTGGCCCTGGTCACGTACGCGCTGATCGAGGCCCGCTCCGCGACCGGTGCCGTCATCGCGGCGGGGGTGGGCGGAGTGCTGCTGGCGGCCGCGTTCGTGTACGTGGAGCGGCGGCGGCGGCATCCGATGGTGCCGCCGGACGTGTTCGCCTCCCGCCAGTTCACGGCCGTCAACCTGGTCACCCTGTGCGTGTACGCGGCCTTGGGCGGCTTCTTCTTCCTCGTGGTGCTCCAGCTCCAGGTGGTGTCCGGGTACTCGGCGCTGGGCGCGGGGGCCGCGCTGCTGCCGACGACCGTCCTGATGCTGCTGATGTCGGCCCGCGCCGGGGCGTTCGGGGAGCGGATCGGGCCGCGGATCCCGCTCACGGTGGGGCCGCTGGTGTGCGCCGCCGGGATGCTGCTGACGCTGCGGGTGGGGCCGCAGGCCTCGTACGTCGGGGACGTGCTGCCGGCGATGGCGCTGCTCGGCCTGGGCCTGGCCGCCCTGGTGGCCCCGCTGACCGCGACGGTACTGGCCGCGCTGGACCCGGGCCGGGCGGGGCGCTGCCGCTGCTGGCCGGGATGGGCCCGGACGCCTACCTGTCGGCCGGTGCCTTCGACGCGGCCTACGGGCGGGCGATCGCCTGGTGCGCGGGGCTGATGGTGGCCGGTGCGGCCGTGGCGTGGGCGACCGTGCGCTCCCCCTCGCCCGGGGCCTGCCATCCGGAGTGCCGGACCTCCTGCGCCGTCGGCTCCCCTCCGCTGGAGCACCCGCACGAACCGGGGCACCCCCAGGAGCCCGCCCCCTGACCGGTTCCGGAGGCCTTCGGCGTGCCGGAGCGCGGCGGCGTCGGTGCTGGTGCCGGGCCGGGTCCGGCGGACACCCCCTACTGGTTCTGCCCGCCCAGCAGGAAGAGCAGGTAGACGAAGAAGGCGAAGAGGTGGCCGACGAACAGGTAGGCGATCAGCCTGATGACCAGGCCGCGCGGGAACTTGGACTCGAAGCGCCGGAAGACGCTGAGCGGGGCCTGCTGCTCGGGGGTGGCGGACACGTTCTCTCCCTTGGACGGCATGGGTACGGCTCCTCGGCTGATCACGGCTGGGGGTGGTGCTTGGCGGTGCCGCCGAGGCACACCCCGGCGAGGCTGCTCTGCAGCAGCGTGTGGACGAACAGCAGCTCCGCCCCGCCGGGGCCGGCCGCGCCGATCCGGTGCGGGGTCAGCGAGTCGAAGTGCGCGCTGTCCCCCGGCTCCAGCAGGTGCTCGGCCTCCCCCAGGTGCAGCCGCAGCCGCCCGCCGAGCACGTACAGCCACTCCTCCCCGGGGTGTACCCGGACCAGCTCGCCCTGGCTGCGGCCGGGCGGGACGTGCACGCGCAGCGCCTGCATGCCCCGCCCGGATCCCCCGGCCTGCCAGTACGTCCACCCGTCGGCCTCGCGGGCGCCGGGTCCGCCGGCCCGTACGATGGGATCGGCGACGGCCGGGGTCTCGCCGAGCAGCTCGGAGACGGTCGTACCGTAGGTGCGGGCGAGTCCGAGCAGCAGCGGGAGCGAGGGCTGGCGCCGGCCGGTCTCCAGCCGCGACAGGTGCGCGGGCGAGAGCCGGGCCCGGGCGGCGGCCGCCTCCAGGGTGAGTCCGGCGCGCCGGCGCAGCTCGCGCAGCTGCGGGGCTACGGCGGGCAGCTCCTCGGCGCCGCCGGGGGCCTCAGGGGCCTCGGTGTCCGAGGGGTCCTCGGGACGGGGGGTCATGCCCCGATTGAGCCAGAGACTTGCCCGGCTGGCAATCTCTCTTGCCTCTGAGGCAAATTCCGCTCTGCGGGGGTCAGCGGCGGTGCTGCTCCAGCACCGTCTCCACCGTGTCGGCCTCCCGGGGCCCCTTGTCGGGGCGGTGCCGCAGGACCCGGGCGAAGCGCAGGGCCACCCCGGCCGGGTAGCGCGGGGAGCGCTGGAGGCCGTCGTAGGCGATCTCCACGACCAGTTCCGGCCTGACCCTCACGGTGAACCCGTCGTCCTCCACCGCGAGCTCGCTCAGCCGCTGCGTCTGCCAGCGCAGCATCTCGTCGGTGAGCCCCTTGAAGGTCTTGCCGAGCATGGCGAAGCCGCCGTCCGCCGCACGGGCGCCCAGGTACAGGTTGGACAGCAGACCGGTGCGCCGGCCGTGGCCCCATTCGGCGGCGAGCACCACGAGGTCCAGGGTGTGGACGGGCTTGACCTTCAGCCACTGCTTCCCGCGCCGGCCCGCCGCGTACGGGGAGCCCAGCCCCTTGACCATGACCCCCTCGTGCCCCCGGCGCAGGCTCTCCGCCCAGAACTCCCGCGCCTGCTCGGCCTGTGCGGCCGGGTCCTCCACCGCCAGGCGGCGGACCCGGGCGGCCTCCGGGACGAGGCCGGCCAGGGCGGCGTACCGCTCGCGGACCGGCAGGTCCAGCAGGACCCGGTCACCGAGGGCCAGCACGTCGAAGAAGAAGGCGGTGACGGGGAGGGTCCGGCGGGCCGCCTCCACGTCCACCCGGGAGCCGACCCGGCTCGCGATCTCCTGGAACGGCACCGGCCGCCCGGCGGGGTCGTGCCCGATGACCTCCCCGTCGAGGACGAACCGCTCCCCCGGCAGGCCCAGGGCCAGCTCGGCGACCTCGGGCAGCCGGCCGGTGATCTCGTCCAGGGAGCGGGTGTACACGTGGACCTCCGCCCCCTCGCGGTGGACCTGGACCCGGATCCCGTCGAGCTTCTCCTCCACCGCGCACGGCCCCAGCGCGCGCAGGGCGTCCTCCAGCGAGCGGGCGGTCCCGGCCAGCATGGGCTGGACGGGCTGCCCGATGCGCAGGGCCACCCCGCTCAGCGCCGCGGCCCCGTCGGCCAGCACCGCCGCCGCCACCCGGGGCAGCGAGCCGTCCAGCATCACCGCCCTGCGCAGCTCGGCGGCCGGCACCCCGGCGGCCGCGGCCACCCCCTCCAGGGCCACCGCGTCCAGCGCGCCCTGGCGCACCTCCCCGGAGAGCAGGCTGCGCAGGAACCGCTGTTCCTCCCCGGTCGCGGCGCCCAGCAGGGCGGCGACGATCCGGCGCCGCTCCGCCTGCGCCCCCGGGCCGGAGACGGCGGCCAGCTCGGCCACCGCCGCGTCGACGGCCCGTACGGTCAGGGTGGGTTCCGCGGCGGGGCCGGTGTCCTGGGCGAGGGTGCGCCAGCCGACGCCGGGCCGGCCCTGCGGGAGGCG
>NZ_JZWV01000681.1 GCF_000966975.1 Streptomyces katrae
GCCGGAGAGGTAGGCGATGACCAGGCCGGCCTCGTCGGCGGGCGCGGCCGCGAAGAGCTCCGCGAGCAGGGCGGCCTTCCGCGACCGGGCGGAGGTCTCGGCGACCTCCCGGGACACGCGCGCGACCTCGGCCAGCAGCATGCGCCCCATCCTGCCGCCACCGGGGCCGGCCCGCAGCACGGGACCGGCCGGGTCCGGAGGGCCCCCGCCTACCGCAGGCGCGGTACGCGGGGCCGCGCGGGTACTCCTCGAGAAGGGGCGGGGCTCCCCCTGAGGGAGCTCGGGGAAGGAGATCACGGGCTTTAGGGTTCCCCTATGAAGCTCCGACTCCCCCGGCGGCCCCGGGACCGCCTGCTCGCCGGCGCCGCCGCCCTCGCGGTGCTCGCGGGCGCCGGCACCTGGACGGCCGCGGCCGCATCCGGGGACGGGCCGGCCGTGCACCGCCAGGACCAGGTCCTGAGGATGCCCGGCACGGACGCCGAAGGCTCCGCCGGCATCGACACCTCCTTCTTCACGGCGGGGGACGCCGGGCAGCGCCGTCCGGCGGTCCTCCTCGGGCACGGCTTCGGCGGCAGCAAGGACGACGTCCGCGCCCAGGCCGAACGCCTCGCCCGCGACGGGTACGCCGTCATGACCTGGTCGGCGCGCGGTTTCGGCCGCTCCGGCGGGAAGATCGGGCTGAACGACCCCGAGCACGAGGTCAAGGACGTCTCCGCGCTCGTCGACTGGCTGGCCCGCCGTCCCGAGGTACGGCTCGACGCGGCCGGCGACCCGCGCGTGGGCGTGGCCGGAGCCTCCTACGGCGGGGCCGTGGCGCTGCTGGCCGCGGGGTACGACCGCCGGGTGGACGCGATCGCCCCGCAGATCACGTACTGGAACCTCGCCGACTCCCTCTTCCCGCAGGGCGTGTTCAAGAAGCTCTGGGCCGGGATCTTCTTCACCAGTGGTGCGGCGGACGGCCTCCAGCAGGCCGGCCGCCCGGCCGGCCCGGCGGGCCCCCCGGCGGCCCCGGGCTGCGGACGGTTCGAGCCGCAGCTGTGCGCCATGTACGAGCGGGTCGCGGTGGCCGGGAAGCCGGACGCCGAGGCGCGCGAGCTGCTGGAGCGCCGCAGCCCCTCGGCCGTGGGGGACCGGATCAAGGTGCCGGCGCTGATCGTGCAGGGGCAGGACGACTCCCTCTTCCCGCTGGACCAGGCCGACGCCATGGCCAGGGCCATCGCGGCGAACGGGGCGCCGGTCGCCGTGGACTGGGCGGCCGGCGGACACGACGGCGGCATGCGCGAAGCCGGCCGGATCGAGGACCGGGTGAAGGCCTGGTTCGACCGCTACCTCAAGGACGACCGGGGCGTGGACACCGGCCCGGCCTTCCGGGTCACCCGCACCGGAGGCATCGACTCCACCGACGGGCGGATCATGGTGCGCGGCGCGAGCGGCGACCGCTACCCCGGGCTGGTGGCGGATCCGAGGCCGTTCCCGCTGACGGGGCGGGAGCAGACCTTCGCCAACCCGGCGGGCGGGGCCCCGCCCGCCCTGTCGGCGCTGCCCGGCATCGGCGGGCAGCTCGCCTCCCTCGGCACCGGGTTCTCCCTGGACTTCCCCGGTCAGAACGCCCGCTTCGAGTCGGAGCCGCTGGAGGGGGAGGTACGGGTCACCGGCACCCCGGCCATCACCCTCGACGTGAGGTCGACGGCCGCGGACGGCTCGGCCGTACTCTTCGGCAAGCTGTACGACGTCGGGCCCGACGGCCGCCAACAGGTGCTGCCGAGCCAGCTGGTGGCACCGGTACGGGTGGCGGACGCCGGACAGGGGCGGAGCGTGCGGCTGCGGCTCCCGGCCGTGGACCACGCCTTCCAGGCCGGGCACCGGCTGCGGCTGGTGGTAGCCGCCACCGACCTGGGCTACGCCTCGCCCGCCGAGCCGGCCTCGTACACCGTCTCGGTGCGCGAGCCGCTGCAGCTGCCCGTGGCCGACGGGGTGCGGACCGCCGCCGCCGGCCTGCCCGGCTGGATCTGGTGGCTGCCGCTCGGCGCCGTGGCGCTGGCCGCCGCGCTGCTGGGGATCCGCCGTACGGGCGGGAGCCGGGCCGCGGCGCCGCCCGACCCGGAGCTGGCCGGGGTACCGCTCGACATCACCGGTCTGACGAAGCGCTACGCGAAGGCGCAGGACCGGTACGCGGTGCGGGAGCTGTCCTTCCGGGTGGAGCGGGGCCAGGTGCTGGGCCTGCTCGGTCCCAACGGGGCCGGGAAGACCACCACGCTGCGGATGCTGATGGGGCTGATCACGCCGGACGCCGGGGAGATCCGGGTCTTCGGGCACGCGATCCGTCCCGGGGCGCCCGTGCTGTCACGGGTCGGCGCGTTCGTGGAGGGTGCCGGATTCCTGCCGCACCTGAGCGGCCGGGCCAACCTGGAGCTGTACTGGCAGGCCACCGGCCGCCCCGCCGAGGACGCGCACCTGGCGGAGGCCCTGGAGATCGCCGGGCTCGGCGACGCCCTGGAGCGCGCGGTGCGCACGTACTCGCAGGGCATGCGCCAGCGGCTCGCGATCGCGCAGGCCATGCTGGGACTGCCGGACCTGCTGATCCTGGACGAGCCGACGAACGGTCTGGACCCGCCGCAGATCCGGGAGATGCGCGACGTGATGATCCGCTACGCCGCCGGCGGGCGGACGGTCATCGTCTCCAGCCATCTGCTGTCGGAGGTGGAGCAGTCCTGTACGCACCTGGTGGTCATGGACCGCGGACGGCTGGTGCAGGCCGGTCCGGTCGCCGAGATCACCGGCGGCGGGGACACCCTGCTGGTGGCGCTGGAGGCGCCGGTGGACGAGGCGGCCGTGGGCAAGGTCGCGGCGCTGGAGGGTGTCGCCTCCGTGGTGCCCGCCGACGAGGGGCTCCTCGTACGGCTCGACGGCGCGACGCCCGCCGCGCTGATCGCCGAACTCGTGCGGCTGGAGCTGCCGGTGACGGCGGTGGGGCCGCACCGCCGCCTGGAGGACGCCTTCCTGACCCTGATCGGAGGTGCGGCATGAGTGCCGTACGGGCTTCGGCCCCCGCCGAGGAGACCGCGCCCGGCTACGAGACCGCGCCCGGCTACCGTCCGGGGCGGACGCTGCCGCTGCGCGTGGAGGCGCTGCGGCAGTGGCGCCGGCGGCGGACGCTGGTGATGGGCGGGGTGCTGGCCGCACTCCCGTTCGTCATGATCATCGCCTTCGCGGTGGGCGGCTCGGACGACGGCCGGGGCGGGAGCGACGGCCGGGTCAGCTTCATCGACACGGCGACGGCCTCGGGTGCGAACTTCGCCGCGACCTGCCTGTTCGTGTCGGCCGGCTTCCTGCTGGTGGTGCCGGTGGCGCTGTTCTGCGGGGACACCGTGGCCTCGGAGGCGAGCTGGTCCTCGCTGCGCTATCTGCTGGCCTCGCCGGTGCCGCGGGCCCGGCTGCTGTGGAGCAAGCTGGTGGTGGCGCTGGGCTTCAGCCTCGCCGCGATCGTGCTGCTGCCGGTCGTGGCGCTGGCGGCGGGCACGGCCGCGTACGGGTGGGGGCCGCTGAAGCTGCCCGCGGGCGGGGCGCTGCCCGCCGGGGACACCGTGGCGAGGCTGGCGCTGGCCGTGGCCTTCGTGTTCGTGTCGCAGCTGGTCACGGCCGGGCTGGCGTTCTGGCTGTCGACCCGGACGGACGCGCCGCTGGGCGCGGTCGGCGGGGCGGTCGGGCTGACCATCGTGGGGAACGTGCTGGACGCGGTGACCGCGCTGGGGTCCTGGCGGGAGTTCCTGCCCGCGCACTGGCAGTTCGCCTGGGTGGACGCCCTGCAGCCGCAGCTGGAGTGGGGCGGGATGGCCAAGGGGGCGGTGGTGTCGGTGTCGTACGCGCTGGTGCTGTTCGCCCTCGCGTTCCGGGGCTTCTCCCGCAAGGACATCGTGTCCTGAGGGTCTTGGGCCTTTGCGCGCGCACGGGCCGAGGGCCCTCCCGGCCGTTGCCGGGAGGGCCCTCCGTGCGTCCGGTGCTCAGGGCAGGACGCGTACGGGCGCGCCGTCGAGGAAGGCGAGGACGTCCTCGACCGCCTCGCCGTAGTACGTGGCGTAGTTGGCCCGGGTGACGTAGCCCAGGTGCGGGGTGGCGAGGAGATTCGGGGCGGTGCGCAGCGGGTGGCCGGCGGGCAGCGGCTCGGTGTCGAAGACGTCGAGGCCGGCGCCCGCGATCCGCCCGTTGCGCAGGGCTTCGAGCAGCGCCTCCTGGTCCACGATCGCGGACCGGGAGGTGTTGACCAGGTAGGCGGTCGGCCGCATCAGGGCCAGCTCGGCCGCGCCGATCAGGCCCCGGGTGCGCTCGCCGAGGGCGAGGTGGACCGACACGAAGTCACTGCCCGCCAGCAGCGCCTCCTTGGACGGGGCCAGGGTGGCCCCTTCGGCCTCGGCGCGCTCCTTGGTGAGGTTCTGGCTCCAGGCCGTCACCTCCATGCCGAAGGCGAGCCCGATCCGGGCCACCCGGCTGCCCGTCTTGCCCAGGCCCAGCAGGCCGAGGCGGCGGCCGTGCAGGTCGGCGCCGACGGTCTGCTGCCAGGGGCCGCCCTCGCGCAGGGCGGTGTTCTCGGTGACGATGCCGCGCGCGAGGCCGAGGAGCAGGGCCCAGGTGAGCTCGACGGGCGGGGTGGAGGAGCTGGCGGTGCCGCACACCGTCACTCCGGCGCGTCCGGCGGCGGCGTAGTCGATGACGGAGTTGCGCATGCCGCTGGCCACGAGGAGCTTGAGGCGGGGCAGCCGCTCCAGCAGGCTCGCGGGGAAGGGGACGCGTTCGCGCAGGGTGACGAGGATGTCGTAGCCGGCCAGGCGGGCGGCGAGTGCGTCCTCGTCGGCGAGGTGGTCGGGATAGGAGACCACCTCCACGCCGCGCGCGGTGACCGGCGACCAGTCCGCCAGGGTGGTGGCCGCCCCCTGGAAGTCGTCCAGTACCGCGCAGCGCAGGGGCGCGGTCATACGGCGTGGGCCCGGGCGACGGCGTCGGTCTCGGCGAGCGGCTCCGCCTCCAGCGGGCGGTCGGCGGCCGCCGCGTTGGCGCGTACCTGCTCGGGGGAGGTGGCTCCGGCGATGACGGAGGCGCAGCCGGGCTGGGCGGAGAGCCAGCCGATGGCGAGCTCCAGCACGGTGCGGTCGTACTTCTCGCCGATCGCGGCCAGCGCCTCGACGGTGTCGAGGCGTTCCTCGGTGAGGTAGGAGTCGCGGCCCTCCAGGCGGGAGCCGGCCGGGACCGGGGCGCCGCGGCGGATCTTGCCGGTGAGCAGGCCGTTGGCGAGGGGGAAATAGGGCAGGACGCCGAGGCCGTAGTGGCGGGCGGCGGGGACCAGTTCGCGCTCCGCCGACCGCTGTAGCAGCGACCATTCGTTCTGCGCCGAGACGAAGGGCACCGCGCCGGTCTCACGGGCGGTGTGGGCGGCTTCGGCGAGCTGCCAGCCGCTGAAGTTGGAGTGGCCGATGTAGCGGACCTTGCCCTCGGCGACGAGTTCGGTGAGCGCGGCGAGGGTTTCGGCGATGGGGGTGGAGGGGTCGGGGCTGTGCAGCTGGAGGAGGTCGATGTGGTCGGTCTCCAGGCGGCGCAGGGACTCCTCGACGGCGCGCCGGATGTAGCCGCGGCCGCCGCGGGCGCCGGCGGCGGGACCGTAACCCATGTCGACGCCGTCGTAGCCGAACTTGGTGGCGAGGACCACCTGGTCGCGCCGGCCCTTGAGGGCCTGGCCGAGGTGGCGTTCGGAGCCGCCCTGGCCGCCGTAGATGTCGGCGGTGTCGAGCAGGGTGATCCCGGAGTCGAGGGCGGCGTCGACGACGGCCCGGGTGGCCTGGAGGTCGAGGCGGCCGCCGAAGTTGTTGCAGCCGAGGCCTACCGCGGAGACCAGCAGGCCTGAACTGCCCAGGGGGAGATAGCGCATGAGGAACCGTCCTCCACACTCATCGTTTGCATGATCGACGAGCGGCCAGTCTAGGCATACCGTCCGGTCTGCGGACACGGGCCGGTGCCCCCGGTCCGTGAACTCCGTGTGTCGATGCGGAGGGGCGCCGCCGGCCCGGTGGCCGACGGCGCCCCTCGCGCCACGTCCCGGGTCAGCCGTTGGCGGCGGCCAGCAGCACGTCCACGAGCCGCTCGGCGGCGTCCGGCCGCCCGTACGCCCGGGCCCGCTCGGCCATCTGGGCCCGCCGTCCGGCGTCGGTGAGGAGCGGGCCGACCGCCTCCGCGAGGCCGTGCGCGGTGACCTCGCCGAGCAGGGCGACGGCGGCGCCCGCGTCCGCCAGGTACTGGGCGTTGTGCGCCTGCTCGTTGCCGGCCGAGGTGGCCAGCGGGACGAACACCGCCGGCTTGCCCAGCGCGGTCAGCTCGGCCAGGGTGCCCGCGCCGGAGCGGGAGATCACGATGTCGGCGAGGGCCAGCACGTCGGGCAGCTCCGGCCCGACGAACCCGGTCACGTGGTAGCGGCCCGCGAGCACGGGGTCCAGCCCGGCGGCCGCGAAGCGCAGCTCGTCGACGTTGGCCGGGCCGCACTGGTGGATCACGTTCGCGTGGCTCAGCAGCCACGGGAGCACCTCGCGCACCACACCGTTGATCTGCTGGGCGCCCTGCGCGCCACCGGTGACGTAGACGGTGGGGAGGCGGCGGTCGAACCCGACGAGGTTCAGCGCGTGCACGGCCTTGTCGGGGTGCCCGGACAGCACCTCGGGGCGGACCGGGTTGCCGGTGACGACCGCGCGGTCGCGCACCTCGGCGGGCAGCAGCGGCAGCGAGGACTCCGAGGACACGGCGATGCGCGTCGCGGACCCGGCGAGCTTGCGGTTGGCGAGCCCGAGGCGCACGGTCTGCTCGTGCAGCACCAGGGGCCGCTTGCACAGCCGCGCCGCGAGGCCGGCCGGCACGGCGACGTAGCCACCGGTGGCCAGGACCACGTCGGGCTCGAACTCGGAGACGATGGCCCGGGCCTGGGCCACACCCAGCGGGACCCGCGCCATGTCCTTCATGTTCGCCGCCGACAGCATCTTCAGCGGGTTCGCCGAGCGGCGGATCTTGCCCGTGGCGACGGTCTTGAACGCGATCCCCTCGGCCGGCGCGACCCGCGCCTCCAGACCGTCGGCGGTCCCGATCCACAGCACGTCGAGCGTGCCGCCGGCGGCCGCGAGTCGGCCCTGGAGGGTACGGATCGCGGTCAGGGCGGGGTACGTGTGGCCACCGGTGCCCCCACCCGTGACGAGCAGCCGGAAGGAACGCGGAAGCGCGGAAGAAAGGTTCACCCGGCCCACCCTACTGTCCCTACGGGAACACCTCCCTCCGGGGCTGCCAGCCCTGCCGCTGGGCAGGCCGGAGCAGGTGCTGGGCGGCCGCCAGCAGGAACAGCGGTATCACCACGATCAGCACCACGAGCGGACTCGTCAGTAAGCTCACCATGAGCCGACAACGTCCACCCCGGCGCCCGGGTTCCCGGCCGAACGCGGCCTTCCGCCTCTACCGGGACCAGTCCCAGCCGTCGGTGAACTCGCACGCGAGGTCCGTCCAGCGGCGCAGTTCCCGGGGGCTGGCGTACGGGCGGTCGTCCGGGCGGGAACGGGCCCGGACCCAGCCGGCCCAGAGGCCGTCCGGCCCGGTGAAGCGGGCCGCACGGTCTGTGCCGAGGCGGGCGTCCAGGCGCAGGAGGGCACCGAGGGCCTCCGGCTGGTCGTACACGAGGTCGGTGCGGGGGAGGTAGCGGTCGAGGTAGGCGGTGAGGATCGCGGCATCCGCGGCCCGCCCAGCCGCTCGCGGAACGAGGTCCGCCGGTCCACGCCGATCAGCCAGGCGGCCGTGAGCCGCGGTCGCCAGCCGCGGTCGAGGAGGGCTTCCAGCTCGGGGTCGGTGATGGCGGCGGCGTCCTCGATCAGGGCCCGGGCGAAACGCCCGGCGTAGAACCGGCCCGGCCGCATGATGCGGCCGCCGTTGAGTTCGCCGTAGCGCGGCTGATCCGAGTCGGTGCGCGTCACATAGCGCCCGTACAGGACGCGGTAGCCGATGTCCTCGAAGGACGGGGACGTCATGGATGCTCCTCCCCGGAACGCCGGTGGACCGTCCGCAGCAGTCTCCCCGACGGGGCGGCCCGGGTGCCACGCGATGACGCCCGCCCCGCCGCGCGGCCCGTGCCCCGTTCCTGGAGACCGGCGAGGTCCCGCGCCCGGACGGCGCGCCCGCGTGCGGGACCCGGCGCAGGCCCCCCTGGGCCATGATCACTGCATGACGCTCTCTCATCCTCATCTCCCGACGACGGAATCGGCGGTCCGCGCGATACGCGAGATCGCGGAGGAGTACCGCCTGACCTGCACGGTCTCCGAAGACATCGGCGCCGACCGCACCTCGCGCCGCACCGCCGCCGACGCCTTCGGCGCGCTCGACCCCGACGGGACCCTGCCGCACGAGGCGTTCGTCGAGCTCGACGGCACTCCCGCGGTCGGCGTCCGCCTCTACGCCGAGGACGACGCGAGGATCACGGTGGACCACGTCGAGTTCCACGACGTCCCCCGCGACGCGGTCCCCGCCTTCCTCCGCTCGGTCTACGGAGGCCTCGCCCATACCAGGGGCCGCTTCTTCCCGCCGGGCCTGTGGCTGGTCGTCCCGCTGCCCGGGGACACGGTCTACAAGGAGCTCGTCACCTCCCTCCACCCCACGCCCTGGCTCCTGCGCAACTCGCGCGAGGCGTGACCCGCGACGCGCGACGGGCCGGGAGGGAAGCGTTCCGCGGTGCCCGACTGCCCGTCGGCGAAGGGGTGTTGACCTGGGAGTGGCCGTCGCGGTCCCGTGACAGAATCGGCGGGTGCAGATCGGGATGCTGGGTCCACTGGAGGTGCGCACGGATGACGGCCGCCCGGTCGACGTGCCGGGTGCGCGGTTGCGCGGGCTGCTGGTCGCGCTCGCGCTCAGCCCGGGGCGCGCGGTCCCCAAGGCTGTGCTCGTCGACTGGATCTGGGGCGCGTACCCGCCCGCCGACGCGGCGAACGCCCTGCAGCGCCTGGTGTCCCGGCTGCGGAAGCTGCTGCCTGGCGGGGCGGTCGAGGGGCTGACGGACGGCTACCGGCTGGCGGTGGAGGCCGAGGCCGTCGACGCCGTGCGGTTCGAGCGGCTCGTCGCCGCGGGCCAGGCCCGCACCGAGGACGTCTCCGGGCGGGTGCGGCTGCTGCGCGAGGGCCTCGCCCTGTGGCGGGGCGCGGCCCTCCAGGACGTCGGTCTGCAGGACAGCGCCGCGTTCGACGCGGCGGTCGTACGGTTCGAGGGGCTGCGCCTGACCGCCGCGGAGGCACGGGCCGAGGCGGACGTGGCCCTGGGGCGCGGTGCGGAGGTGGTCACGGAGCTGACCGACCTGGTGGCCGCGCACCCGGTGCGCGAGCGGCTCGTGGCCGCGCTGATGCGGGCCCTCGTCGCGGCCGGCCGCGACAGCGAGGCGTTGCAGGTGTACCAGCGGGCACGGGAGGCCCTGGCCGAGACCCTGGGCGCCGACCCCTCGCCCGAACTGTCCGCCGTGCACCTCGCGTTGCTGCGGGGCGAGCTCGGGCGGCGCGAGGAGGACCGCCGGACCAATCTGCGCTCCGAACTCACCAGCTTCGTCGGCCGGGACGCCGATGTCGCCGCCGTCCGCGCCCTCGTGGCCGAGCACCGGCTCACCACCGTGATCGGGCCGGGGGGCGCGGGCAAGACCAGGCTGGCCACGGAGACGGCGCGCACGCTGCTCGCCGGTCTGCCGGACGGGGCCTGGCTGGTGGAGCTCGCCGCCGTCGGCGCGGACGGCGGCGACGTGGCGCAGGCGGCGCTCGACGGACTGGGTCTGCGGGACGCCCTGCTCGGCGGGGCGCCCAACGCGGAGCCGGCGGACCGGCTCATCGCGGCGGTCCGCGACCGCGAGGCGCTGCTGATCCTGGACAACTGCGAGCACGTCATCGAGTCGGCCGCCGTCTTCGCCCACCGGGTGCTCGGCGAGTGCCGGCGGCTGCGGATCCTGGCGACGAGCCGGGAGCCCCTCGGTATCACCGGTGAGGCGCTGTGGCCCGTCGAGCCGCTGGCCCTGCCCCGGGACGGCGCCGGCCCGGCGGAGATCGGGGCCTCCCCGGCCGTCCGGCTGCTGCGGGACCGGGCCGGTGCGGTGCGCCGGGACCTCGCTGTCGAGGCCGACGCCCGGACGCTGGCGGTGATGGTGCGGGTGTGCCGGGCGCTGGACGGGATGCCGCTGGCGATCGAACTGGCGGCGGCCCGGCTGCGCACGATGTCCGTCGACCAGCTCGCCCACCGGCTGGACGACCGGTTCCGGCTGCTGACCAGCGGCAGCCGTACCGCCCTGCCCCGGCACAAGACGCTGCGGGCGGTGGTCGACTGGAGCTGGGAGCTGCTCAGCGGGGCCGAGCGGACGGTGCTGCGCAGGCTCTCGGTGTTCTCGGGCGGGGCGAGCCTGGAGGCGGCCGAGCAGGTCTGCGCGGACGGGCCGGACTGGGGCGGTGGGGCTGCCGACGGCATCGGGGGCCTCGGGGGCGTCGCGGAGGGCGAGGTGCTCGAACTGCTCACCGCCCTGACCGAGAAGTCCCTGCTGCGTGCCGAGGGGGGCGCCGCCCCGCGGTACCGCATGCTGGGCACGATCAAGGAGTACGCCGCGCACCGGCTCGCCGAGGCGGGGGAGGCGGAGCGGGCACGGCGGGCCCATCTGGCGTACTTCACCGGACTCGCCGAGACCGCCGAGCCGCACCTGCGGCGGGCCGAGCAGCTGGAGTGGCTGGCCGTCCTCGGGGCCGAGCACGACAACATCGGCTCGGCGATGCGCGGCGCGCTCGCGGCGGGCGAGGCGCAGTCGGCGATGCGGCTCGCGGCGGCCGGCGGCTGGTACTGGTGGCTGAGCGGGCACCGCACCGAGGGGAGGGAACTGCTCACCGCGGCCGTCGGTACGCCCGGCGAGGTGGCCGACGACGTACGGGCCACGGCGTACGCGCTGGTCGTGCTGTTCGTGAGCGCCGGGCGGGGTGACGAGCGCCAGGCCGCGGAGTGGATCCACGAGGCGTACCGGTTCAGCCTGCGCGGGCGGCGCCGCAACCCGCTGCTGGGGCTGGTCACCGCGCTGGAACGGCTGCTGGAGGCGCCGGAGGCCTTCGTGTCCGCGTTCGAGCCGCTGCTCGACAGCGAGGACCCCTGGGTGCGGGCGCTGGGGCGGCTGCACCTGGGCAAGATGCGGATCATGCTGGGGCACGGGGGGCGGGACGCGGACGCCTACCTGGAGACGGCGCTCGCCGAGTTCCGGGCGCTGGGCGAGCGGTTCGGGATCTCGTTCGCGCAGACGGAGCTGGCGGAGCGGATCGCGGTGCGCGGCGGGCTCGCCGGCGCGTGCGAGCACCTGGAGCAGGCGATCGCGGTCGTCACCGAACTCGGCGCCGTCGAGGACGTCATCCGGATGCGGTCGCGGCAGGCTCAGCTGTACTGGCTGCAGGGTGACGGGGAGGCCTGCGCGGCGGCGCTCGCCGAGGCGCAGCGGTACGCGGACCGGGTCACCTGGCCGGACGCGCTGGCCGAGCTGGCGCTCGCGCGGGCGGAGCTCGCCCGGTGGGGCGGCGAGGCGGAGGAGGCACGCCGGCAGCTGGGCGTGGCGACGGCGCTGCTGGGCGGCGAGGCCCTGCGGGGCAATGTCCTCGCGGTGACGCACGACCTGCTGGGCTACCTCGCGGACGACCTCACCGAGGCCCGCGCGCACCACGCGGCGGCGTGCGAGGCGGCGGCCGGGGCGGGGCACGCGCCGCTGATCGCCCAGGTGCTGGTCGGGGTCGCCGACCTGGCCCTGCGCCAGGGCGAGTACGCCCAGGCGGCGCGGCTGCTCGCGGCGAGCGCGGGGGTACGGGGCCTGCAGGACCGCTCGCACCCGGACGCGGTCCGCATCGAGCGGGTCACGCGCCGCACCCTCGGCG
>NZ_JZWV01000682.1 GCF_000966975.1 Streptomyces katrae
CACCCTCGGCGACACCCGGTTCGCCGAAGCGGCCCGGGAGGCGGCGGGGACCGGCTGGCCGGAGCTGGCGGGCGCCACACTCGCTCCCTGAGCACCGCGGCCGCCCGGGCTCCCGGCCTAGGCTGGGGTCCGGAAGGGCGGTGCGGACGGGGAGAAGGGCAGGCCGATGGCGGAGTCCGGGGAGGAGCTCGCCGAGGCCCAGCGGGAGCACTGGGAGCGGACCTACGGCGCGCGTCCCGGCATGTACGGCGAGCGGCCCTCCGAGCCGGCGGTCCGTGCCGCCGCGGTCTTCCGGGCTGCGGGCGCCCGGGAGGTGCTCGAGCTGGGGGCGGGGCACGGCCGTGACGCCCTGTACTTCGCCCGCGCCGGGTTCGACGTGCTGGCCGCCGACTTCAGTCCGGCCGGCCTGGAGCAGCTGCGTCGAGGCGCCGCCGCCCAGGGGGTGGGCGGGCGGATCACCACCGCCGTGCACGACGTCCGCGAGCCGCTGCCCCTGGCGGATGCCTCCGTGGACGGTGTGTTCGCCCACATGCTGCTCTGCATGGCGCTGTCCACGCCGGAGATCCACGGTCTGGTAGGGGAGGTCCGCCGGGTACTGAGGCCGGGTGGTGCGTTCGTCTACACCGTCCGGCACACCGGGGACGCGCACTACCGGGCCGGCACCTCCCGCGGGGACGGCATCTGGGAGCACGGCGGATTCGCCGTCCATTTCTTTCCGCGCGCACTCGTCGACGCCCTCGCCGAGGGCTGGACCCTCCGCGAGGTGCACCCCTTCGAGGAGGGCGAACTGCCGCGCCGGCTGTGGCGGGTCACCCAGACTGCACCGGGGTGAACGCCGGCCGGAACCGGCGCCCGCCGGGCCTGCCGCGCGTCTGGCGGCCCCCTCGCCACCCGTTCCGCTCGGGTGGCCCTGATCAGGCCGGCGGGTGAACCGCGGGGCCCGGCTCCCGTGTCGCCGCCCCTGGCCGCACGGGCTCTGCGAGCATCTTCCTGCCCGCCGTTCGCGGCCCGCGGCCTCCAGTGCCTCCGGCGTCCGGGTTCCACCGCAGGAGACGCCCGCATGACCAGACCCCCCGTGCCTCCCCGGCCCGCCACGGTGCTCGCGATGAGTGCCGACACCCGGGCGGCCGTGCTCCGCGGCCGGGCGCTGGACGAGCTGCTCCGGGTCGCCGATGTGGACCCCGCGCTGCTGCTCACCGACTTCGCGCGGCCCGGCCCGGAGCTCGGCGGCCGGCTCGCCCGCGTCGAGGTGCTGTTCACCGGCTGGGGCTGTCCGGTCCTCGACGCGGAAGCGCTGCGCCGGATGCCTCGTCTGCGTGCCGTCGTGCACGCCGCCGGGAGCGTCAAGGGGCATGTGACCGATGCCTGCTGGGAGCGCGGTCTGCTGGTCTCCAGTGCGGCCGCCGCGAACGCCCTGCCCGTCGCCGAGTACACGCTCGCCGCGATCCTGTTCTCCAACAAGCGGGTCCTGGCTGCCGCCCACGCCTACCGGGCCGCCCGCGGGCCGGTCGACCCGCTGGCCCGCTACCCGGCGGCCGGCAACTACCGTCGGACCGTCGGACTCGTCGGCGCCTCCCGGACCGGCCGGCGGGTGCTGGAACTGCTGCGACCGTTCGACCTGCGGGTCCTGGTGCACGACCCGTACGCCGACCCCGCCGAACTCGCCTCCCTCGGTGGCGAGGCCTGCGGTCTGGACGAACTGCTCGGCCGCAGCGACGTGGTGAGCCTGCACGCTCCGGAACTCCCCGGCACCCGTGGTCTGCTGGACGCCTCCCGGCTGGCCCTGATGCCGGACGGCGCCACGCTGATCAACACGGCGCGGGGCTCCCTCGTCGATACGGCGGCCCTCACGCGGGAGCTGGTCGCCGGGCGGCTGCATGCCGTCCTCGACCACACCGATCCGGAGGTGCTGCCCGCCGGATCTCCGCTGTACGAGCTGCCGAACGTCCTGCTCACCCCCCATGTGGCGGGTTCCCTGGGCGGAGAGCTGGACCGGCTGGCCTCGGTGGCGGTCGAGGAGCTGGAGCGGTACGCGCGGGGGGCCGGCTTCCGCCACCCGGTGGACCCGGGCCGCCTGTCCTACTCGGCCTGACCGGCATGGGCCACCAACCTCTCGAGGTGTTCGCGGCCCCGGGTGAGCGGGGGGCCGGCGAGCTCGGCCGCCGCGGGGTACCAGCGTCTCTCGTACTCCCAGCACAGCCATCCGTCGGCCGGTGCCTCGGCCACCACCCCGGCGAGGGGCAGCACGCCCGCGCCCAGCCCGACCGGGGTCAGGTCCTCAGCCGATCCCACGTCCTTGACCTGGACGTAGCCCAGGTGCGGCCCGAGCCGACGTCTCGACTCGGCCGGCCCTTCGCCGCCCAGCCAGGTGTGCAGTACGTCCCACAGCGCGCCGGCCGCCGGATGGCCGACCGCGTCGAGCACACGGGCGGCGGCCGCCGCCGTGCGGTGCGAGTCGTGGGTCTCCAGCAGGATCCGCACACCGTTTCGCTGGGCGTAGGGGGCGGCTTCCCGCAGGCGGCGTACGGCGTTGGCGTCGGCCTGTGGTCCGGGCAGGTCTCCCCCGCCGGGGAAGACCCGTACGTACGGGGCTTCGAGGTCGGCGGCGAGCCGGACCAGGGACCGCAGCTCGCCGAGGACCGGCTCGTCGCCGCCGGGGGCCGCCACCCTGGTGTAGCCCGCGATCCCCAGGACGCCCACCCCGGCGCGGTGGAGCGTGCGCAGCCCGGCGGTGCGGTCCCCGGGCGGGCTCTGGGGGTGCAGCGGCTCCTCGGGGTGGGCGCGCAGTTCGAGGCCGTCGTAGCCGTGGCCGGCGGCCAGCGCGGCGCTGCGGGCGAGCGGGGTGCCCGGCAGGCCGAGGGTGGAGAAGGCGTACCTCACGGTGTCCTCCGTGCGGGCGGTGGCGGCGCGGTCGAGGCGCGCACCATGAGTTCGGTGGGTAGGGTGGTGATGCCTCCCGGGGGCAGGGGCCGGCGGCCGGTCACCAGCTGGGCGGCGAGCGCGCCCGCCTCGCGCAGCGGCACCCGGACGGTGGTGAGGGCGGGGGCGGTGTCCTGGCTGAAGGGCAGGTCGTCGAAGCCGGTGACCGAGACGTCCTCGGGTATGCGCAGGCCCGCTTCGCGCAGTGCGGCGGCGACGCCCGCGGCGGCCGTGTCGTTGGCGGCGGCGACGGCGGTGAAGGGCTCTCCCCTGCGCAGCAGTTCGCGGGTGGCGTCATAGCCGGCGGAGCGCTCGAATCCGGCATGGACGGTGAGGGCGTCGCAGGCTTCGGGCAGGGCCGGGTCGTGGCGCCGGAGGGCTTCCCGGTGTCCGGCGAGCCGCTCCCGGGTGGTGCTGCGGCCCGGCGGGCCGGCGATGTAGGCGATGCGGCGGTGACCGAGTGTCAGGAGGTGTTCGGCGAGCCGGAACGCACCCCCTCGGTCGTCGAACACGACGGTGGCGACGGGGAGTGCCTCCGGCACCGGCACCGGCGGGCGCCCGCAGAGGACCACGCGGGTCCCGGCGGCGGCCATGCGGGCCACCCGCAGGGTGAGCGCGGCGGTGTGTTCCGGGTCTTCGGCGGCCGCGCCGGTGAGGACGACGCCTCCGGCGCGCTGCCCTTCGAGCAGGGTGAGGTAGGCGGTCTCGGCTGCGGGAGCGCCCTGGGTGTTGCAGACGACGGCCAGCCGCCGCGGCTCTCCCCCGCCGGCCGGGTCGAGGGCGCCCTGCAGGGAGCCGGCGAGGATGCCGAAGTAGCCGTCGGCGATGTCGTGCACGAGGATCCCGACGAGGTCGGAGGTTGCGGCCGCGAGGGCGCGGGCGGAGGCGTTGGCGATGTAGCCGAGCTCTTCGACGGCCCGCTCCACCCGGGTCCGGGTGTCACCGGCCACCGGATAGCCGCCGTTCAGCACCCTCGACACCGTGGCGGGCGAGACCCCCGCGCGTACCGCGACCTCCGCAAGCGTCACTGCCATCGGGATCCCCTCCCCCTGTGGCCCGCTGCCGGCGCGGGCCGTCGTCCGATCTGCTCCGTGCTCCTCATGATGCCCGATCCAGAAAGCGCTTTCCATCACTCGATCGGGTAATTGAAGAGGTAGGACTCCGAGGCCTACCGTGAATCGCAGAAAGCGCTTTCTATCGCGTTCACAGACGAACACGACGGACGGGGGAAGGTCATCATGGAACGCAGGACGATCAAGATCGCGATGAACGGCGTGACCGGCCGGATGGGGTACCGCCAGCACCTGGTCCGCTCCCTCCTCGCACTGCGCGAGCAGGGCGGGCTGGACCTCGGCGACGGCACACTGCTGTGGCCGGAACCCGTACTGGTCGGGCGCCGCGAGGACGCCCTGCGGGCCGTCGCCGAGCGGCACAGCCTGGAGCACGTCACCACCGACCTGGGGGCGGTCCTGGCCGATCCGGAGGTGGAGGTCTATTTCGACGCGCAGGTGACCGGTGCCCGCGAAGCGGCCCTGCGCCGGGCGGTGGCGGCCGGGAAGCACGTGTACTGCGAGAAGCCGACCGCGCTCGACTTCCCCGCCGCGCTGGAACTGGCCCGGCTCGCGGCGGCGGCCGGGGTCAAGCACGGCGTGGTCCAGGACAAGCTCTTCCTGCCGGGCCTGCTGAAGCTGAGGCGGCTGATCGAGGGCGGTTTCTTCGGCCAGGTCCTCTCCGTCCGGGGGGAGTTCGGCTACTGGGTCTTCGAGGGCGACGGGCAGCCGGCCCAGCGCCCCTCCTGGAACTACCGGGCCCAGGACGGCGGGGGCATCGTCACCGACATGTTCCCGCACTGGGAGTACCTGCTGCACGAGCTGTTCGGCCGGGTCCGGACCGTGCAGGCCCTGACCCGTACGCACATCGGCCGCCGGTGGGACGAGGAGGGCAAGCCGTACGAGGCCACGGCCGACGACGCCGCGTACGGGATCTTCGAGCTGGAGGGAGGCGCCGTGGCGCAGATCAACTCCTCCTGGACCGTCCGGGTGCACCGCGACGAGCTGGTGGAGTTCCAGGTGGACGG
>NZ_JZWV01000683.1 GCF_000966975.1 Streptomyces katrae
CGGTTCGGCCGTGGCCGGGCTCCGGAGCTGCCGGATCCAGCACCGGGCGGCCACGCCCAGACCGGTATGGGACCCGGACCTGCCGTCGGCCGACCGCTTCCGTGCGCAGTGGCAGGAGGTACCCGACGACGGCCCGGTGGAGAACGGGTTCAAGGCCCAGTGGGAGCTGTTCCTGCGTCATGTCGTACGGGACGAGCCCTGGCGGTGGGACCTGCTCGCCGGGGCCCGCGGGGTACAGCTGGCCGCGCTCGGCCTGCGCTCCTGTGCGGAGGGGCGGCGGCTGCCGGTGCCGGAGGTGACGATGTGAACGGGATCCTGCTCCCCTCGGCGGACGGGGGCCTGCGCCTGTACCGGCCGTCGGCCGCTCCGCTGGGGCCGTTCGGCGGCGGCCCGGCCCGCAGCCGGATCTTCCATGCCGCCGCGCATGTGGCCGCGGCCCCTGCCACCCCGTCGGAGCGGGGCGGGCCGGTGGTCGACTGGGAGGCCACCCTGGGCTTCCGGCACCGGCTGTGGGCGCTGGGGCTCGGCGTGGCGGAGGCCATGGACACCGCCCAGCGGGGCATGGGCCTGGGCTGGCCGGAGGCGGCGGAGCTGATCCACCGGTCGGCGGGCGAGGCCCGGGCGGTGGGCGGCCGCATCGTCTGCGGCGCCGGGACCGATCAGCTGCGACCGGGCCGGGTCCACTCCCTCGCCGCGATCACCGCCGCGTACGGGGAACAGCTCGCGCACATCGAGGGCTGCGGGGCGGGCGCCGTG
>NZ_JZWV01000684.1 GCF_000966975.1 Streptomyces katrae
GGCGCCGTGCTGATGGCCTCCCGGGCCCTGGCCGCGGCGGCCCGTGGTCCCGAGGACTACCTGGAGGTGTACGGAACGCTGCTTCGGCAGAGCTCCCGGCCGGTGGTGCTGCACTGGCTGGGCCCGGTCTTCGACCCTCAGCTCGCGGGGTACTGGGGTCACGACGGCCTCGACGAGGCGGCGGACCTGCTCGTGAAGATCGTCGCCGAGCATCCCCGGAAGGTGGACGGCGTCAAGGTCTCACTGCTGGACGCGGAGCGGGAGAAGGACCTCAGACGCCGGCTCCCGGCGGGCGTGCGGTGCTACACCGGCGACGACCACCACTATCCGGAGCTGATCGCCGGGGACGGGGAGCTGGCCAGCGACGCGCTCCTGGGGATCTTCGACCCGATCGCCCCCATCGCCGCACGGGCGGCGCTCGCCCTCGACCGGGAGGATCCCGGTGGGTTCCGGGCACTGCTGGATCCGACGGTCGAGCTGGCCCGGCACCTGTTCGCCCCGCCGACCCCGTTCTACAAGACGGGGGTGGTGCTGCTGGCGTGGCTGGCGGGGTATCAGGAGCACTTCACGATGCTGGCCGGGCTGGAGTCGGCCCGTTCGCTCCCCCATCTGGCGCGGGCGTACGAACTGGCGGACCAACTGGGCCTGTTCCCCGATCCTGAGCGTGCCGGGGGACGGATGCGCAGGCTCCTGGCGGAGCAGGGGGTGGGAGCGTGAGCGGGGTGGCGGCCCCGGCCCGGTTCAGCCTGAACCAGGAGACGGTCCGGCAGTGGTCGCTGCCCGAGCTGGTGGCCGGGTGCTGTGCGGCCGGGGTGGCGGCGGTGGGGCTGTGGCGGGAGCCGGTGCGCGGGTTCGGGGTGCGAGAGACGGCACGGCTGGTCGCCTCGGCCGGACTGCGGGTCAGTTCCCTGTGCCGGGGCGGGTTCTTCACCGCCTCCGATCCGGCGGGGCGGGCGGCGGCGCTGGAGGAGAACCGCCGGGCCGTCGAGGAGGCGGCCGAACTGGGCGCGGACGTCCTGGTCCTGGTGTCGGGCGGACTGCCGGAGGGCGAGCGGGACCTGGCGGAGGCCCGACGGCGGATCGCCGGCTTCCTGGGCGACCTGGTTCCGTGGGCGACCGGGCACGGGGTGCGGCTGGGGATCGAACCGCTGCATCCGATGTTCGCGGCGGACCGCTGCGTGGTCTCCACCCTGGGACAGGCCCTGGACATCGCCGAGCAGTTCCCGGCGGAGCAGGTCGGGGTGGTCGCCGACTCCTACCACCTGTGGTGGGACGAGCGGCTGGCCGCCGATCTGGGCCGGGCCGGTGCGGGCGGGCGGATCGTGTCCGTCCAGGTGGCGGACTGGGTGACTCCGCTCCCCGAGGGCGTCCTGCTGGGCCGTGGGCAGCTCGGTGACGGGTGTGTGGATCTGCGCGCCTTCCGGCAGCTGGCCGACCGGGCCGGGTACCGGGGGCCGGTGGAGGTGGAGATCTTCCATCCGGGGCTGTGGGCCCGGGACGGCACGGAGGTGCTGCGGGAGGTGATCGCCCGCTACCGCGAGCACGTCGAGTGAGCAGGGCCGCGGGACCGGCACGGCCGGCCCGCGGGACATGTGCGGACCAAACCGAGGAGCATGCGATGACAGGGGTGTGGAGCCGGCGCGCCTTCCTCTCCGCCGCGGGCGGCGGGGCACTACGGGCGGGCGCGCCGGCCGGGCGGGCGGGCGCGCGGGGCGGCGGCGACGTCCACGGGACGATGCGTGAGGTCTGGCGCGGCCTGGTGCTGGGCGGCGGGTTCTCCGAGGGCGCGGAGCCGTTCCGCTCGCGGCTCGCCGGGCTCGGGGAGGAGGCCGCCCGATGGGCGGCGGCGATGGCTCCGGCGCCGGGCGCGCTCTGGCCGGACCTGCGGTTCGCCTCGGATCCCGAGCCGATGGCGGGCAGCTGCCGTCGGCTGCGGACCATGGCGGAGGCCTACGTGCGTCCGGGCACGGGGCTCACCGGGGACGCGGCGCTGCTGACAGCCGTCCTGGCCGGCGTGGAGGGGTTGCACGCGCAGGTGTACCACGCGGGCCTGGTGCCGTACGGCAACTGGTGGTGCTGGCAGATCGGTGCGCCGCAGGCGCTGCTGGACGTCTGCGTCCTGCTGTACGGGGAGCTGCCGGAAGGCCTCCGCGCCGGCCTCTGCGCGGCGGTGGACCATTTCGTCCCGGACTCGGCCGTGGCCGTGTACGGCGGGACGAGTACGGGGGCCAACCGGGTCGACCTGTGCCGGGTGCTGGCGCTGCGCGGGGCCGTGGGCTCCGATTCCGCGAAGGTCGCCCTGGCCCGGGACGCGCTCGGGCCGGTCTTCCCCTACGTCACCGCCGGGGACGGTCTCTACCAGGACGGGTCGTTCGTCCAGCACCTCGCGGTGGCGTACAGCGGGACGTACGGCGCGGTGTTCCTGGAGGGGCTGGGGCTGCTGTTCGCACTGCTGAAGGGGACACCGTGGCAGATCACCGATCCCGGCCGGCAGCTCGTCTTCGACTCGGTGGAGCGGGGCTGGGCGCCCTTCCTGTTCAACGGCCTGGTCATGGACGTGGTGTCCGGGCGGGCGGTCAGCCGGGGGCTCGCCGCCTCGGGCGAGCCGCCGGTCCAGCAGGACGACCACAGCCGCGGCCATGCGGTGCTGGCCGCGATCCTGCTGCTGGCCGAAGCGGCGGGCCCCGCCGAGCGGGCCCGTTGGCGCGGTCTGGTGAAGGGATGGGCGGCACGGGCGCACCACAGCCCGCCCCTCGCCGACCGGACACTGGGCATCGCCGCCCTGGCCCGGCTGGCCGCGCTCGGAGCCGATCCGTCGGCGGCGCCGCTGCCCGAGCCGGTGGGGCACCGGCTGTTCCCCTCGATGGACCGGGCGACCCACCGGAGACCGGGCTGGGCGGCCTCACTGTCCATGGCCTCCCGGCGCATCGCCCACTACGAGACGGGCAACGGCGAGAACCTGCGGGGCTGGCACACCGGCAGCGGAATGCTCTGCTGGTGGGGGTCCTGGTACGGAAACGACCAGTACTCGGACGCGTTCTGGCCCACGGTGGACCCCTACCGGCTGCCGGGCACCACCGTGGCGCGGAAGACGCTGGCGGACGGGGCGGGCGGTTCCTGGGGCGAGGCGCGGCCGGACACGGCGTGGGCGGGCGGGTCGACCGACGGGGAGTTCGCCTCGGTGGGTCAGCACCTGCGCGGTCTGGGGAGCAGCCTGGAGGCCCGCAAGTCGTGGTTCTTCCTCTCCGACGGGGTGGTCTGCCTGGGCGCGGGGATCCGCGCCTCGGACGGCGTGCCGGTGGAGTCGGTGGTCGACAACCGCAACCTCGGTGCGGCCGGGAGGCACGCGCTGACGGTCGGCGGGCGCGTACAGCCGTCGGACCTGGGCTGGTCGGCGGTGTTCCCGTCCCCCGGATGGGCGCATCTGGCGGGCTTCGGCGGGTACGTCCTGCACGGCCCCGGCACCTTCAGGGCCTTGCGGCAGGCGCGCACCGGCCGGTGGCGCGAGGTGAACCGGGGCGGGTCCACCGCTCCGGTCACCCGGCGCTACCTCACCCTCTGGTACGACCACGGCACGGACCCGGTGGACGCGGGGTACGTCTACCAGCTGCTCCCGGGGGCCTCGGCGGCCCGGACGGCGACGCGGGCGGCGACGCCCGGGTGGCCCGTGGTGCTCGCCAACAGCTCGGCGGTCCAGGGAGTGGCCGTCGGCCCGCTCGGTTTCACCGGGGTCAACTTCTGGCGGCCCGCGGTGGCCGGACCGCTGGGGTCGAGCGCCCCGTGTTCGGTGACGGTGCGGGAGAGGGCCGACGGCACCGCGCGGGTGTGCGTCGCCGACCCGGGCCGGGAGGCGCGGGAACTGGACCTGGTGTGGGACCGGCCCGTGGCGGCGGTGCTGTCCGGACCCCCGGGCCTGGTGTCAGCCGCCACGGGGGCCCGGCTACGGCTCACCTTCGGGGACCTCGGAGCCACGGCGGGGGTGAGCCATCAGGTGGTGGTGCGGCTGCGGTGAGAGCGGGGCGGCAGCCGGGTCGGGGCGGGTGGGTGCGCGGTGGTGCGGGGCGGCCGGGGGTGTCATAACGTGCCCCGCATGGATCAGGAGCACATACCCGGGGGCGCCGAGGGCGCGGGCAGGCGGCGGTTCCTCGCCATCGCGACGGGCGCGGCCACCGCCGCCGGACTCGGTTCGGTCGGCGGCTGCGCGAGCGGCGGGGGCGGCGCGAGCGGGGCCGCCCTGCGGGGGAAGGGTGCGGGCAAGGAGGCGGCGCCGGAGCCCGTCCCGGCCGGTTTCGACGTGAAGGCGGAGAACGCCCGGCCCGGCAACGCCGACTGGCGCGTGACCAAGGCCGGACCGGCCCGCGCCATCGAGGGGTTCGCGGACAAGGTGAGCGTGCTGCCCGGGGAGCCGTTCGGGCTGCACGTGTCCACCACCGCCCCGCGGTTCACGGTCTCGGCCTACCGGATGGGCTGGTACGGCGGGGCCCGGGCCCGGCTGGTGTGGCGTTCCGAGGCGCTGCCCGGCGTCCGCCAGCCCGAGCACACGGTGGAGGCCGGCACCCGGATGGTCCGCACCCGGTGGGCGCGCACCGCCGCCGTGGACACCAAGGGCTGGCCAGAGGGCTGCTATCTGCTGCGGCTCGACGCACAGGGCGGCGAGGGGCAGCGGTTCGTGCCGGTGACCGTCCGCTCGGCGGCCACGGCGGGCCGTACGGTGATCGTCAACGCGGTGGCGACCTGGCAGGCCTACAACCGCTGGGGCGGCTACGCGGCTACGGCAGCTACGACGGCCCGAGCGGCGGCTACGCCTCGCGTTCGCTGTCCGTGACCTTCGACCGGCCCTACGAGTACGACGACGGGGCGGGGCTGTTCCTGGTCTACGAGGCTCCGCTGATCGCGCTCGCCGAGCGGCTCGGGATACCCCTCGCGTACGCCACGACCACCGATGTGGCCCGCGAACGGCGCCTGCTGGAAGGGGCGGCGGCGGTGCTCTCGCTCGGCCACGACGAGTACTGGTCGCCGGAGCAGCGGGCGCATTTCACCGCGGCCCGGGACGCGGGCAGCAACATCGCCGTGCTGGGCGCGAACTGCTGCTTCCGCCGCATCCGGCTGGAGCCCTCCGAGCTGGGACCGGACCGTACGGTGGTCTGCTACAAGTCCTCCTACGACCAGGACCCCGGCTTCAGGCGCGGGCAGCCCGCGACCGTCGACTTCCGGGCGGCGCCGGGGGCCGACCCGGAGAGCTCGCTGCTCGGGGTGATCTACGACGGCTATCCGGTGGACGCCCCGTACGTGGTAACGAACCCGGGCCACTGGCTGTTCGAGGGGACGGGGGTGAAGGCCGGGGACGGTTTCGCGCACCTGGTCGGCGTGGAGTACGACAAGGTCGACACGGGTTTCCCGACTCCTCGGCCGATCGAGATACTGGCCCACTCCCCGGTGGTGTGCGAGGGCCGGCCGAGCCATCAGGACACGGCCTACTACACCGTGCCGAGCGGGGCGGGGGTCTTCGCCACCGGCACGATGCGCTGGGTCGAGGCCCTCGACGCGACCGGGGACGGCCGCAGCGGCGCGAACCACGGCCTGGACTCCCGCGCCGGTGCGCTGACCACCCGGGTGACGGAGAACCTGCTGCGCGTCTTCGCCGCGGGCCCGGCCGGGAAGACGCAACCCGCGCGGGACAACGTCGCGTCGGTGTACGGGGGTTCGTGAGGCACGCCGACGGCCGGAATTCGGTGGACCGGGCGCGGGCGGGGTGCTTAGGATCAAGGTGACGGCATCGCGTGCCGGTCACCGACCGGGTGAGGCATGGAGGTGCCGTGAGATGCCTTGTGGAGGCATTCACACATGTCCGTCCAGCTGAACCACACGATCGTCCACTCCCGTGACAACCGGGAGTCCGCCGAATTCCTGGCGCACATCCTCGGTCTCGAAGTCGGCCCGGAGTGGGGCCCGTTCGTCCCGGTGGAGACCGGCAACGGGGTGACCTTGGACTTCGCGACCATCCCCGCCGAGTCCATCACCCCGCAGCACTACGCGTTCCTCGTCTCGGAGGAGGAGTTCGACTCCGCCTTCGAGAAGATCCGGGCGGGCGGTGTCGAGTACTTCGCCGATCCGCACCGCAAGCACCCGGGCGAGATCAACCACAACGACGGCGGACGCGGGGTCTACTTCCTGGACCCCGTCGGACACGCCATGGAGATCATCACCCGCCCCTACGGCGGCTGACGAGCACCCCCAGGGCCCGCCGCGCACCGCGCGGCGGGCCCTCCGCTCGTCCTCACCCGCCCCGCCGGCCCTGCGCCGGCGCGATTCCGCTGCTCAGGCGGCCGGCCCGGCCGCAGGAGTGACCCCGGCGGACCGCTCCGGGAGGTACACGATGTTCGGAGCGCCCGTCTCCGGATGGACGGCGACCCGGGCGGAGACCCCGTAGACCTCCGCCAGCAGTTCCTCCGTGAGCACCTGCTCCGGCCGCCCCCGCGCCACGACCCGGCCGCCCGACAGCACGTACAGCCGGTCGCAGAAGGACGCGGCCAGGTTGAGGTCGTGCAGGACGAGCAGGCCCGTCACGGGCAGCCGCCGGACCAGCCCGAGGACCTCCAGCTGGTAGCGGATGTCGAGGTGGTTCGTGGGCTCGTCGAGGGCCAGCAGCCCGGGTTCCTGGACGAGGGCGCGGGCGACGAGGGCGCGCTGCCGCTCGCCGCCCGAGAGACCGTCGAAGCGGCGCCCGGCGAGGGCGGACACCCCGACGGTCTCCAGCGCCCGCGCGACGCGCAGCCGGTCGTCCGGGCCGTCCTGCTCCCAGAACCGCTTGTGCGGGCTGCGCCCCATGGACACGACCTCGCGGACCGTCAGCCCGAAGGTGCCGGCCGCGTCCTGCGGGACCACCGCCACCCGCCGGGCGCGCTCCTTGACGCCCAGCGCCGAGGCGTCGGCCCCGTCGATCAGCACCCGTCCGGCGGCGGGCCGCAAGGTGCCGTAGACGCAGCGCAGCAGTGTCGTCTTGCCGCTGCCGTTCGGGCCGACCACGCCGACCGTCTCGCCGGGCCGGGCGGTGAGGCCGATCCCGTCCAGCAGTGTCCTCCCGTCCACCTCGTAACGCAGGCCCTCGACGACGAGTTCCACCGGACGCCCCGTCATCCGGTCACCCCCTCGCTCCGGGTGGACCTGCGCAGCATCCACAGGAAGAACGGCCCGCCCACCAGCGCGGTGACCACGCCGACGGGGATCTCCTCGGGCGCGGCCGCCGTCCGGGCGACCAGATCGGCCAGGGACAGGAAGACAGCCCCGGCCAGCGCGCAGAGGGGCAGCAGCGCCCGGTGTCCCGCGCCGGCCACCATGCGGGCGGCGTGCGGAACCATCAGCCCGACGAAGCCGATCGCCCCGCTGCAGGCCACGAGCACCCCGATGACGAGGGAGGCGAGGACGAACACGGCGGCCCGGAACCGGCCGGTGTCCAGGCCGAGGGTGCGCGCCCCCTCCTCCCCCGCGAGCAGCAGGTCGAGCGGGCGCGCGAGGGCGACGAGCAGGCCCGTGCCGACGAGCAGCGCGGCGGCCGGCGGGCCGAGTTCCTCCCAGCGGGCGCCGCCCCGGCCGCCCCTCCCAGCGGGCGCCGCCCAGGCCGCCGAGGCTCCAGAACAGCACGGAGCGCAGTTGGTCGGGCTGTGCGGACAGCACGAGGACCAGACTGGTCAGCGCGGACAGGACGTACTGCACGGCCACCCCGGCCAGGATCAGCCGCCCGGTGGTCATCGTGCCGCCGCGCCGGGCCAGGGCGTAGACGGCGACGAGCGGCGAGGGAACCGGCGAAGGCGGCCAGCGGCAGTCCGACGGCGGTCCCCGCCCCCACCCCCAGCACGATGACCAGCACCGCCCCCGCCGACGCGCCCGAGGAGGCGCCCAGCAGGAACGGGTCGGCGAGCGCGTTGCGGACGAGGGCCTGGAGCACGGCTCCCGCGACCGCGAGCCCCGCGCCGACCACCGCGGCGAGCAGCACGCGCGGCATCCGTACGTCCCACACGATGGCGGCGAAGGCTCCGCCCCGCGCCCCCGGGCCGGCCAGCAGGACGTCGATCACCCGGCCGGGTGCGATGCGTACGGGTCCCAGGGCCAGCCCCGCCACCATCGCGCCGGCCAGCACGGCCGCGAGGAGCAGCAGGACGGCCGCGGTACGGCGGCGCACGGTCATGAGGCGCCGGGGTGCAGCTGGCGGCCCAGGGACTCCACCGCGTCGGCGACGCGCACGCCGAGGACCGCCGAGGACAGCGGGAGCACGGCGAACCGGCGGTTCTTCACCGCGGGAACCTCCGCCAGCGCCGGATCGTTCAACAGGCGCTGCTTCTTGGTCTCCACGGCGGTGCCGCCGTAGTCGTAGATGAGGACGACCTCGGGCTTGCGCTCGATGACCTTCTCCCACGACACGTCGCCGAAGGTGTCCTGGAGGTCGGCGAAGACGTTCGTCCCCCCGGCCAGGGAGACGATCTCGTTGCCGATGCCGTTGCCACCGGAGGTGAAGGCGGAGGCCTCGCCCGAGTCGTAGACGAAGACGGACGGGCGGGCCTCGTCCTTGACCCTCGCGGTGACGGCGTCGATGCGGCGCTGCTCGTCCGCGATGAGGGCCGCGCCGCGCCCGGGCACGCCGAAGGTGCGGGCGACCTCGGTGATCTCGGTCTTGAGCTGGTCGAGCCCGACGCGGCCGGCCGTGCAGTACTCGATGCTGAGCCGGGAGCCGATCCCGGCCTTGGCCAGTGCCTCGCGGTCGCGTCCCTGGCCCTTGTCGAAGGCGCTGGAGTAACCGCCGTACACGAAGTCCGGGTCGGCCGCGAGGAGTACCTCCTTCGACGGGTACTCCTTCGCCAGCACCTCGATGCCCTCGTAGGCGCCGCGGTAGGCGGGGAGCACGGAGTCGTCGAGATAGGCCGTGCCGGCCATCCGGTCCTGGAGGCCGAGGGCCAGCATGATCTCGGTGGTGTGCTGGTTCAGGGTGACGGCCCGCCGGGGCGGGGCCTGATAGGTGCTGCTGACACCGCAGTTGGTGACGATGTACGGGAACCCGGGCGCGGACTGCGCACCGGAGGCGGGCCGTTGCTCCCCGGACGGACCGCCGCAGGCGGTCAGGGACAGCAGCAGCGCGAGGGCGACGAGCGGGCGCGGGGCAGCGCGGAAACGCGGCATGGTGAGGCCTCTCCGGGGGATCCTCGTCCCCGGTCGAAGTGAAGAGGCGGTGCGTCAGTGTCTGACTCCCGGGACCCCGTGGGCGGGGTCCCGGTCACAGTGGCGGGACCGCACCGGATTCGCACCGGTTTCCTGTCCTGCAC
>NZ_JZWV01000685.1 GCF_000966975.1 Streptomyces katrae
GGTACACCCACGCCCCCAGATCCGCCGGCAACTCCAACGGCTCCCGCGCCGTCACCAGCACCAGACTCTCCGACCGCTCCGGCACCAGCGCCCGCACCTGCTCCGGGTCCACCGCCTCATCCAGCACCACCGTCACCGGCAGCCCCTGCAGATGCTGGTGGTACAACTCCCCGAGCCGGCGCACCTGCTGCTCCGCCGAAGCCCCCTCCCGGAACAGCAACTGCTCACGCGGAGCCCCGAGCCGGTTCAACAGGTGCAGCAACGCCTCCCGAGTCGACAACGGCGCCTCACCCGCCGCCGGCGCCCCACCCCGCAGGTCCACCACGCACGCCCCGCGGAACTGGTCCCGCAGAGCGTGCGCCGCCCGCAGCGCCAACGCCGTCCGGCCCACCCCCGGCTCCCCGTGCAGCACGACCACCACCGGCCGCGTCTCGGTGCTGGCCCGCGCCGTCCGCACCCATTGCGCGATCCGCGCCAGCTCCGCCCGCCGCCCCGTGAACAGGGCATCGGCGTCCGGGAGCTGCCCGAACGACTGCTCCAGCATGCTCCGCCGCCGCGCCTCGGCACTCCGGTCCACCCCGCGCAACTGCGGCGGCACGGCCCCCCGCCCCGGCCCGGCACCCACGGCACCCACGGCGCTCCCCGAACCCGGCGCCCCTGCCCCGGCCACGGCCACGGCCCGCTCCTGCTCCAGGAAGGGCCGGATCCCGCGCACCTCCAGCGCCGTCAGCCACTTCAGCCTCAACTGCTCCGGCCCACCCGGACGCCCCGCCGCCCCGGCCCGCCGGTTCGCGGCCGGCACGTGCACCGCCGCCACCCGCACCGCAGCCGTCACGGCCCCCGCCGCACCCACCACGATCCCCGCACTGACCGCCGTACCCGCGTCGACCCCGAAGGCCATGTCAGCCCCGGCCGCGGCCGCCGCCGCCACGGCCGTCACCAGCAGGGCCGTCCCGCTGCTGGTCCGCCGGAACACCTCCCCGAGCGACTGCTCCCCGGCGGCGGCCTCGTCCAGGGCGGCCACGTACGCCGCGTACTCCTCACCCGCCACCCCGGCGAGCCCGTCGAGCGCCTCCCGCCCCCGCGCGAGCAACACCTCCGCGTCCACCCCGCCCCCCGCCCGCCGGACCTCCTCCCCGACGGCCCGGACCAGCACCCGCTCGGCCTCGACACGATGGCTGTCCCGCATCGGCATCCTCCTCGGAGAGCTCCGCAAACGTGCGCCAAGTGTCCTGCGGGACGGTCCGCAGCGCGAGTCAATCTGAGCTAATTCAGAGGGAGTTGGGCCACGAAAGGCCATCCCCGCGCATATATGCGCGCCATAGGCAGTGGATCGTGCCGCACTTTGAGAAAGTGCCCATCCAGGACCATCACTTCCCTACCATTCGTCCCGAGAGCAGAGGGGGTTGTGGTGCGCGAGGATCATGCGACCCTGGTCGGGTTGGGGCTCAGCCCGGAGGAGCTGGAAGTCCTGGGACTGGACCAGCCCGCAACGGCGGAGCCGCCTGGACTCATGGACGCCTACCTGCGCCGTAGCGACAAGAAGGAAGACCTGGCCACGCTGCGGGGGCACTTGCGAGACGTCGTGCGATGGGCGCGGGCCAACGGACTCCAGATTCGACACGTCTGGTTCGAACAGCTCTCGGCCTCCAAGTCCTACGTGCGGCGCCGCGAGTTCGAGAAGGCCACACAAGCGATCATGGACGGCAGGTCCAAGACGCTCGGCGTGTGGAAGACGGACCGCTTCGACCGGCGCGGCATGGGGGCGGTGGGCCGGATGCTCGACGAGTTCGACCGCCGGCAATCGCGGCTCGTCTCCGTTTCCGAGGGGCTGGACTCATCACAGGGCGGCCGCATGGTCTTCGCGATCCTGAGCGAACACGCCAGGGAGGAAGCGAAGGGCATGGCGAAGCGCGTGAAGATCGGCCATGACTCGCACAAGGCGGAAGGTCGAAGGGGAACGGGCAGGCCCCCGTTCGGTCTCTACAGTGCCCCCGGAAGCGGCAAGGTCGAACCCCATCCCGACGAGTACGGCGCAGCTCGCAGGCTGGCGGACCTCTTGCTCGACAAGAAGACGACGAAGGACACGGCTCACCAGCTCAATGAGGAGGGGTACCGGACCCGGAGCGGTGCCACCTGGTCGCCCACGGCGGTGAGCAAGCTGGCTCAGTCCCCGCTCTTCGCGGGTATGGTCCCGGTCCGGCGGCGCAGGACGGACGAGCACGGCAACCCCTTGGAGAGTTGGGAGGGGTACGGCGAGCCTCTGCGCGACGAGAGGGGCGAAGTCGTCCTGTGCGGTGAGGGGGTTGTGACGCCGGGCGAGTGGTTCAAGATCAAGACGCTCATCGCCGAACGGACCGACGAACGGTGGGCGAAGGGGAAGCCGGAAGCGAAGTACCTGGGGACGGGGAGCTACCGATGCGGGCGGATGCGGGACAAGAGGGGTGCGGGCGAGCTTGAACCGTGTGGCGGCTCGATGAGCCACCGTGGCGGACGCTACCGGTGTGAGGTCCGGCAGACGCGGGGCAAGTCCATCTGCGAGGGAGTGGTGACCCTCGCAGAGCGCATCGACCACGCGGTTGGACAGGCTTGGATCCACCACATCACAGCCCTGGAGCCCGGTGACCCGATGGTCGTCGAGATCGCCCGCCGGTGGCTCGCCTTCGCGGACCCCGAAACGCAGGCGAAGAAGGAAGAGGCCCAGAAGGCCCTTGAGGCCGCCCAGCGGCGTGTGAAGAAGCTCGAAGACGACTTCTACGTGTACGGGAAGATGGACGAAGAGCGCTTCGAGGAACTGAGCGAAGGGCAGCGTGCCGTCATCGAGAGCATCGCCGCGACCCTTGAGGCGTTGGATGCGGAGGCAGCCCTGTCGCCCCTCACCCAGATCGACACCCTGCGTGAGGCGTGGGAGGCGGCGGACATGTCGGACAAGCGGATGCTCCTGAAGTGTGCCCTTGGAAAGAAGGGCATCACGGTCAAGCCCGCCGCACGGCAGGGAGACCACACCCCGATCCTGGAACGGCTCGAGTTCGACTGGCTGTCGAAGAAGGACACCCCTACCGAGCTGTGAGTTCGAAGCGCAGGGACGGGCACCGGAAGCGGCCCTGTTCACGTGCTGCCCCTGTGGCGCATGGGCGAGGCGGGGGAGGGTGCGCAAGGATGGGACCATGCCCAATCGACTCGCGCAGGCCACATCCCCCTACCTCCTCCAGCACGCGGACAACCCCGTTGACTGGTGGCCATGGGAGAGCGGCGCGTTCGAAGAAGCCCGGCGACGCGATGTCCCCGTGTTCTTGAGCGTCGGCTACAGCGCTTGCCACTGGTGTCACGTCATGGCGCACGAGTCCTTCGAGGACGAAGACACCGCTGCGTACATGAACGAACACTTCGTGTCCGTCAAGGTGGACCGTGAGGAGCGGCCCGACGTGGACGCCGTCTACATGGAGGCCGTACAGGCCGCCACCGGGCAGGGCGGCTGGCCCATGTCCGTCTTCATGACGCCGGACGGCGAGCCCTTCTACTTCGGCACCTACTTCCCGCCCGAGGCTCGACACGGCATGGCGTCCTTCCGGCAGGTGCTCGAAGGCGTGCACAACGCCTGGACGGGCCGCCGGGACGAGGTGGGAGAAGTCGCGGGGAAGATCACTCGGGACCTTGCGGGGCGGGAGCTGAGTAGCGGGGCCGCCGGAACGCCCACCGAGGAGACCCAGGCCCTGGCGCTCCTCCAACTGACGCGGGACATCGACCCCGCGAGCGGCTGGTTCAAAGGAGACACCAAGTTCCCGCCTTCGATGGTGATCGAGTTCCTCTTGCGCCACCACGCGCGTGCCGGTTCCGTGGCGGCGCTGGAGATGGCGGAAGGGCTGTGCGGTGCGATGGCCCGTTCGAGCCTGTACGACCAGGTGGGAGGCGGGTTCCACCGGTACGTGCTTACGCCGAGGGTTGGTGGACCCTTGGTGCCGCACTTCGAGAAGATGCTGTACGACAACGCGTTGCTGTGCCGCGTGTACGCGCACCTCTGGCGGGCCACCGGGTCCGATCTCGCGCGGCGGGTCGCGCTGGAGACCGCCGACTTCATGGTGCGGGAACTGCGGACGTCCGAGGGCGGGTTCGCCTCCGCGCTCGATGCCGACAGTGAGGAGGAGGGCAGCGGGCGGCACGTCGAGGGGGCCTACTACGCGTGGACGCCCCGGGAGTTGGCCGAGGTGCTGGGGGAGGCCGACGGGGAGCTGGCCGCCGCGTACTTCGGGGTGACCGAGGAGGGGACCTTCGAGCACGGGAAGTCGGTGCTGCAGCTGCCGCAGGACGGGCCCGTGGTGGAGGCCGGGCGGCTCGCCTCGATCCGGGAGCGGCTGCTCGCGGCGCGCGGGCGGCGGCCGGCGCCCGGGCGGGACGACAAGGTGGTGGCCGCCTGGAACGGGCTGGCGATCTCCGCCCTCGCCGAGTGCGGGGCCTTCTTCGAGCGGCCGGACCTGGTCGAGCGGGCGATCGAGGCCGCCGACCTGCTGGTGCGCGTGCACATGGACGGGATGGCCCGGCTGGCGCGGACCAGCAAGGACGGGCGGGTCGGGGTCAATGCGGGGGTGCTGGAGGACTACGGGGACGTCGCCGAGGGGTTCCTGACGCTGGCCTCCGTCACCGGGGAGGGGGTGTGGCTGGAGTTCGCCGGTTTCCTCGTCGATCTGGTCATGGCCCGGTTCACGGCCGAGGACGGGTCGCTGTACGACACCGCCCATGACGCCGAGCGGCTGATCCGGCGTCCCCAGGACCCCACCGACACCGCCGCCCCTTCGGGCTGGACGGCCGCGGCCGGGGCGCTGCTGTCGTATGCCGCGCACACGGGTTCGCGGCCCCACCGGGAGGCGGCGGAGCGGGCGCTCGGGGTGGTGCAGGCGCTGGGGCCGCGTGCCCCGCGCTTCATCGGGCACGGTCTGGCGGTGGCGGAGGCGCTCGTGGACGGGCCGCGCGAGGTGGCGGTCGTGGGGCATCCGGAGGATCCGGGGACGGCGGCCCTGCACCGGACCGCGTTGCTGGGGACGGCTCCCGGGGCGGTGGTGGCGGTCGGTCTGCCGCGTGCGGCGGACGGGAGTGGTGGGGAGTTCCCCCTGCTGGCCGAGCGCACGTTGGTGCGCGACCTTCCTACGGCGTACGTGTGCCGGCACTTCGTCTGCGCGCGTCCTACGACGGAACTCGTCGAGCTGGCAGACCAGTTGGGTGTGGTTCGCCCCTGATAGGTCTGGAGTAGCGTCAATTCCGGTTGCGGTACATCAACTCGGAAATGTGGTTTTTAACTAGACGGCGCCTCAGCTTCACATGCGCTGCCTAGTCTCATGTCTCCGGGAGTCACCGAGACGCGCACTGGGGGGTGCGCACGAGGGGGAACACGGGGACGGCGGGCCGGGGGGCCCGCGCCACGTCTCCGGGGGTTTGCCGGTTGCCGCCTGGGGTTGCGGCATGTCTGTGGGGGACGGTTTGTTCACCTCTGTCGTTATATCCGCCATTTCTTTTGCGCTGTTCTGGGTGGCTGCCTTCACCCTGTGGTGGCAGATGCACGCCTGGCGCACGCCCGAGACGCTGGCCTCGACGCGCTTCGACCGCCCCGACGGTGGGGATCGGCTGGCCTTCTCGCTCCTGCTGCCCGCCCGCCACGAGCAGGCCGTGCTGGAGCACACCATCGACCGGCTGCTGGAGTCCAGCCACGCCGATTACGAGATCATCGTGATCGTCGGCCACGACGACCCGGAGACGGCCGCCGTCGCGGAGCGTGCGGCCGCCGGCGCGCCCGAGCGGGTCCGGGTCGTGGTCGACCACAACGAGACCAAGAACAAGCCGAAGGCCCTCAACACGGCCCTGCCGCACTGCCGGGGTGACATCGTCGGGGTCTTCGACGCCGAGGACCAGGTCCATCCCGAGCTGCTCTCCCATGTCGACCACGCCTTCCGCGCCACCGGCGCCGACGTGGTCCAGGGCGGGGTCCAGCTGATCAACTTCCACTCCAGCTGGTACAGCCTGCGCAACTGCCTGGAGTACTTCTTCTGGTTCCGCTCCCGGCTCCACCTGCACGCCGAGAAGGGGTTCATCCCGCTCGGCGGGAACACGGTCTTCGTCCGCACCGAGGTGCTGCGCGAGGCCGGGGGCTGGGACCAGAACTGCCTCGCCGAGGACTGCGACCTGGGGGTACGGCTCTCCTCGGTCGGCAAGAAGGTGGTCGTCGCGTACGACTCCGACATGGTCACGCGTGAGGAGACGCCGGGCTCGCTGATGAGCCTGCTCAAGCAGCGCACCCGTTGGAACCAGGGCTTCCTGCAGGTCTACCGGAAGAAGGACTGGCAGCAGCTGCCCGGCCGGGGCCAGCGGTGGCTCGCCCGCTACACGCTGATGACCCCGTTCATGCAGGCGGCCTCCGGGGTGATCATCCCGGTGAACTTCGCCGTGGCGGTCTTCCTCGACGTGCCGGTCGGGATCGCGATCATCACCTTCCTGCCCATGATCACCGCGATGGTGACCTTCGTCTTCGAGATCGTCGGCCTGCACGACTTCGGCCGGCAGTACGGGCTGCGGGTGCGTTTCGTGCACTACCTCAAGCTCATCGTCGGCGGGCCGTTCTACCAGGTGATGCTGGCGGGCGCCGCGATCCGGGCGGTCTGGCGCGAGCAGCGGGGCCGCAACGAGTGGGAACTCACCAGCCACACCGGCGCCCATCTGCAGACCGCCGGCGCCGGCGCCACGCACTCCTCCGCCCCGATCCGAGAGGACGCCCACCGGTGACCGCCACTGTCCCCACGGCCACTGATCCCCAGCCCGCCGACGCGCCCACCGACGCGACCGCCGGCCCGCAGCTCCTGCCCGTACGCCAACTGCCCGGCTCGCGGCGCCCCGCCGGCCCCGGCCCCGGCGCCGGTGACGGCAGTGACGTTGGTGACGCAAGTGACGCAAGTGACGGCGGTGACGGCGGCAGCCCCGGCGTCCGGCCGTCCGCCGGCCCGGCCCGCCCGATGGTCCGTTTCCGTTCCTCGCGCCCCGACCTGCTCCTGTGCGGGGCGCTGCTGCTGGTCATCGTCCTCGTCCAGGGCTGGAACCTCACCGACTTCCCGGCCCTGAGCGACGACGAGGGCACCTACCTGGCCCAGGCGTGGGCGGTCCAGCAGGGCGAGGGCCTGGCGCACTACACGTACTGGTACGACCACCCGCCGCTCGGCTGGATCCAGATCGCGGCCCTGACCTGGCTGCCGTCCCTGTTCGTGCCCGACTGGATGACGGTCGCGCCGATGCGTTTCTCGATGCTCGCCGTCTCCGCCGCCAGCGCCGTACTGATCTACGTGCTGGCGCGCCGGCTGTGGCTGCCGCGCTGGGCGGCGGGGCTGGCGATGGGGCTGTTCGGGCTGTCGCCGCTGTCGGTGGTGCTCCAGCGGGAGATCTTCCTCGACAACCTCGCCGTGATGTGGATGCTGCTGGCGTTCTGCCTCGCCGCGTCCCCCAGCCGGCACCTGTGGCACCACTTCGGTTCGGGGCTGGCGGCCGCCACCGCCGTCCTGACCAAGGAGACGATGCTGGTGGTGCTCCCGGCGCTGCTGGTGACGATGTGGCGCCACAGCCACCGTGACACCCGCAAGTTCGCCGTCACCGGGGCCATCACCGCCTGCGCGCTGATCGGCCTGTCGTACCCGCTGTACGCCCTGCTCAACAACGAGCTGCTGCCCGGCGCCGGGCACGTCTCCCTCATCGACGGCATCACCTACCAGATGAGCCGGCCCGGCTCCGGCTTCATCCTGGACCCCGGCTCCGGTTCGAACGGTGTCTTCCGGTCCTGGCTGTACTACGACACGGTCCTGCCGCTGGGCGGCCTGGCCGGCGCGGTCCTGCTGCTGGTCACCCACCGGTGGTCGGTGACCGCCCGGGCGCTCGCCGGTCCGGCGCTGGCCGCCGTGCTCCTGGCGGTGGTGGCGATGCGGCCCTCCGGCTACCTCCCGGCGATGTACGTGATCCAGGCCCTGCCCTTCCTGGCCCTGGTCCTCGCCGCCGCCGCGGCCAGCGTCACCCACGCCGTCCTGCGCCGGCGCCGCGGGCCCGGGGAGCGGCGGGCGCTGGTGTACGCGCGGTGGGCGCTGGCCGGCGTCCTCGCCGTATCGGCGGCCGCGTACGTGCTGCCGCGCTGGTACGAGGGCGACCGCACGGCCCTGACCGCCGACGCCAACGCCCCCTACCGGCGGGCCGCCGCCTGGCTGGGCCGGGAGGTGCCCGATCCGGCGCACACCCGAGTCCTCGTCGACGACGCGCTCTGGCTCGATGCTGTTCACTCCGGTTTTGCACCCGGACCGGGTGCCATCTGGTTCTACAAGGCGGACCTCGACCCGGCCGTCACCAAGACCCTGCCGCGCGGCTGGCGGGACATCGACTACGTAGTCTCCTCGCCCACCGTGCGTCGCGACGCGGTGGACCTGCCCACCGTGAAGGCTGCTCTTGAGCATTCGACCGCGGTCGCCGTCTTCGGTACGGGCGAGGACCGTATCGAGATCCGCCGCACCGACCGCGAGAGTGGGAGCTGAACCACCATGAGCGAGGACCTGTGGCCCCCGCACGCCCTGGAGCATCCGGAAGTCGACACTCCGCCGGTGTCGTCCGGGCCCGGCGGCGTCACCCTGATCATCCCGACCTTCAACGAGTCCGCCAACGTCGCGGAGTTGCTCAGGCAGCTGCGCGCCTGCCTGCCCGCGCACCCGCCCTGTGAGGTGCTCTTCGTCGACGACTCCACCGACGACACCCCCGCCCTGATCGAGAAGGCCGCGGCCGACTGCCCCTTCCCGGTGGCCGTCCTGCACCGCGACAGCCCGGCCGGGGGCCTGGGCGGGGCGGTGGTCGAGGGCATCGCGCGGGCCGGCTCGGACTGGATCGTCGTCATGGACGCCGACCTCCAGCACCCGCCGCACCTGGTCCCCGAGCTGGTGGGGGAGGGCGAGCGCTCCGGCGCCGACCTCGTCGTGGCCTCCCGCTACCTGCCCGGCGGCAGCCGGGCCGGACTCGCCGGCGGCTACCGCGTCGCCGTATCGCGGGGTGCGACCTGGCTGGCCAAGGGGCTCTTCCCGCGCGCCCTGCGCGGGATCAGCGACCCGATGAGCGGGTTCTTCGCCATGCGCCGCTCGGCCGTCACCGGCGCCGTGACCGGCGGGGCGCTCAAACCGCTCGGCTACAAGATCCTGCTGGAGCTGGCCGTCCGCTGCGGGCCGGCGAAGACCGCCGAGGTCCCCTTCGTCTTCCAGGACCGCTTCGCCGGGGAGTCCAAGTCCACCGCCCGCGAGGGCCTGCGCTTCCTGACGCACCTGGCCGCCCTCCGCTCGGCGAGCCCGCTCGCCCGGATGATCGGCTTCGGTCTGATCGGGCTCTCCGGTTTCGTCCCCAACCTCCTCGCGCTGTGGCTGCTCACGCACGCCGGGATGCAGTACCTGGCCGCCGAGGTGGTGGCCAACCAGGCCGGGGTGCTGTGGAACTTCCTGCTCATCGAGACCCTCCTCTTCCGCGACCGCCGCCGGCACCGCCACTGGGCGGACCGCGTCGGGCGTTTCGCCCTCCTCGCCAACGCCGACCTGCTGTTGCGGATCCCGCTGATCGCGCTGTTCGTCGACAGGTTCGGCCTCGGCGTGCTGCCCGCGACGGCCCTGGCGCTGGTCACCACCTTCGTCCTGCGCTTCGTCGCCACCGAGGCCCTCGTCTACCTGCCGCGCGGGCCACGCGCGGCGGCCCGTAACCGCCCCACGACCAGGAGTTGAGCCGCACCGAAAGGACCACCCGCATGCGAAGGAAGATCCGACGGAGGGCAGGGCGCAGGGCCGCGCTGGCCGCCGTCGGGGCGATGACCGCAGGCCTGCTGCTCACCGCCCCGCAGCAGGCCACGGCCGGAGCGCCCAACCTGCTCACGAACCCCGGTTTCGAGACAGCCGGCGCGCCCGGCTCCGACATGCCGTCCTGCTGGGAGAAATCGGGCTGGGGCGACAACGACTTCACCTTCGCCACCGTCGCCGACGCCCACAGCGGCACCAAGGCCGTGCAGGTCTCGCTCACCCGCCGGGTCAGCGGCGACCGCAAGGCCCTGGTCACGGAGAACGCCACCTGCGCCCCGGCCGTCGTGCCGGGCAAGCAGTACGACCTGTCCGCCTGGTACAAGTCGAACACCCCGGACGTGGCGGTGACCGTGTTCCGCCATGACACCGCCGCCGGCTGGCAGTACTGGACGGACCTGCAGAACCCGCCGGTGAGTGCCGCCTGGTCGCGCACCCAGGTGCGTACGCCCGCCGTCCCGCCGAACACCGACAAGATCTCCTGGGGGCTGTCCGTCTACGGGGTGGGGACGCTCACCACCGACGACTACGCGCTGGAGGAGGTGGGCGCCGTCCCGCCCCGGCCGACGTGTACGGGGACCGCCGAGGAGTGCGCCAAGGGCAAGTGGGAGGTGATGGGCACCCGGAACCCGGTGCGCTCGATGCACGCCGTGGTCCTGAAGAACGGCAAGGTGCTGCTGATCGCGGGCTCCGGCAACGACATCTCCCAGTTCAACGCCGGGACCTTCACCTCCGCCGTCTACGACCCGGTCGCCGGGAGCGTGAAGACGATCCCGACGCCGGTGGACATGTTCTGCTCGGGGCACGTGCAGCTGGCCGACGGCCGGGTGCTGGTGATGAGCGGCAACAAGGGCTACCCGTCCGCCGACGGCAAGATCGGCTACCAGGGGCTGAAGGACTCGTACGTCTTCGACCCGGCGACCGAGACGTACACGAAGACGAACGACCTGAACGGCGGCCACTGGTACCCGTCCGCGACGATCCTCGGCAACGGTGACGTGATCTCCTTCGGCGGTCTGAAGGAGGACTCCACGGGCAACGTCACCGCGGAGAGGTTCTCGGCGGCGCAGAACAAGTGGCTGCCGCTGGACCAGGTCCACCAGACCTGGTCGTACTGGGGCCTGTACCCGTCGATGATCCTCATGCAGGACGGCCGGCTCTTCTACTCCGGCAGCCACACCTTCGGCAACGGCACCGCCGGCTCGGGTTCCTCCGTCTACGACTACGGGGCCAACACGATCACCGACGTGCCCGGGCTGCGCAAGAAGGACGAGCGCGACGAGTCGGCGAGCGTCCTGCTGCCCCCGGCCCAGGACCAGCGGGTGCTGACCATCGGCGGCGGCAACAACGAGACCAACCCGGCCGCGAACCGGCTCACCGACCTCATCGACCTGAAGAAGCCGAGCCCCGCCTACACCGCGGGCCCCGACCTCCCCCAGGGCCTCGTCGACACCGGTACGGGCAAGCGCCCGCAGACCGGGGCCGAGGGGAAGATGTACGTCTCCGCCGTGCTGCTGCCCGACGGCAAGGTGCTGGAGACCGGCGGCGGGCTGCACGACCGGGCCGACCCGGTCTTCGAGGCCTCCTTCTTCGATCCCGGTACCAACACCTACCAGCCGGGCCTGGCCACCGACCCGATCCCGCGCACGTACCACTCGGGTGCCTTCCTGCTGCCCGACGGCCGGGTCATGTCGGTCGGCGACAACCCCGGCAACGGCACGTACAACCACGCCGTGTCGGTCTACACCCCGCCCTACCTGTTCAAGGGTCCGCGCCCGAAGCTCACTTCGGTGATCGACACCGAGTGGGTGTACGGGGACACCCAGCGGATCACCGTCGACCGGCCCATCGCCAAGGCGGAGCTGATCCGCCCGGCGGCGGTGACCCACTCCTCCGACCCCAACCAGCGGTTTGTCGACCTGCCGATGAGCGTGGTCAACAACACCACCATCGACCTCAACGTCACCAGCAACCCCAACCTGGCGCCGCCCGGCTGGTACATGCTCTTCGGCGTCGACGCGGCCGGCATCCCTTCCGTCGCCACCTGGGTCCACCTGGGCGGGGCGCCCTCGCC
>NZ_JZWV01000694.1 GCF_000966975.1 Streptomyces katrae
GACCAGGTGCGCGTACGCGGGGTCGGCCGTCCCCGACACCTCCACCGCCGACCAGTCCACCGGCACCCCGTGGCAGCCGTCGGACCCCTCCACCTCCAGCGCGTACCGGATCCGCGCGGCGGTGCCCCCGTCGGCCAGCCGGGCCAGGAGCGCCCCGGGCCCGCCCTCGTGCGCCCAGCCGGGCAGGAGCGCGGAGAGGCTGGTGCAGCCCGGGGTGTAGGGGTAGCTGTCGAGGCTGACGTCCACCCCGGCGGCGAGCGCCCCGTCCAGCAGGGCCAGCAGCTCGGGGGCCCGGCCCTCGTTCTCCGCGAAGTTCATGGTGGCGTGCGCGAGGTGCAGGGCGCAGCCGGTCTCCCGGGCGAGGCCGAGCATCTCGGCGTACGCGGCGAGGGCGCCGCGCCCGTACGAGCGGTGGTGCGGGCAGTAGTAGCCGCCGTGGTCGGCCACGACCGCGCACAGCGCGGCGAGTTCGGTGCCGGAGGCGTACATGCCGGGGGTGTAGGTCAGCCCGGAGGACATCCCGACGGCGCCTTCCTCCAGCCCCTCGGCGACCAGCCGCCGCATCCGGTCCGTCTCGGCCGGGGTGGCCGGCCGGTCCTCCCACCCGAGCACGTACGCCCGTACGGTGCCCTGCGGCACGAGGTAGGCGGCGTTGACGGCCACGCCTGCGTCCAGCCGGCCGAGGTACTCCCCGACCGTCCTCCAGTCGAAGTCGACGTCCTCCCCGGCCCCGTTCCACCCGGCGATCGCGGTCCGCACCTGCGCGAGGGTCCGCTCGTCCACGGGCGCGTACGACAGCCCGTCCTGGCCGAGGACCTCCAGGGTCACCCCCTGGGCGGCCTTCGCGCTGTGGTCCGGGTCGCGGAGCAGGGCGAGGTCGCTGTGGGCGTGCATGTCGACGAAGCCGGGCGCGAGGACGAGCCCGTACGCGTCGACGGTCCGGCGCCCGCCGCCGGGCAGCCGCCCGACGGCGGCGATCCGCCCCTCGTGCACACCGACGTCGGCGAGGAAGGACGCCCCGCCGGTCCCGTCGGCGACCCGGGCCCCCCGGATGACCAGGTCCACGGCCCGTTCCCGTCCCCGTTTCCTAGAAGAAGGTACGGACGTACTCGCGGACCGCCCCGTCGGCGCTGACGACGGGGATCAGCGGCCACTTCTCGAAGATGGTGCAGGGGTGCGACATCCCCAGCGCCACCCAGTCGCCGACCTGCACGTCCTCGGCGGAGTCGGTCTCCAGCCAGGCGTGCTGGTCGGACAGCTTCACCACCCGCACCCCGGTGGCGGGCCGCTCCTCGCCCGTGAACGCGTCCCGCACGAGCTCGGCCTCCGGCAGCCCGAGGTCGTAGGCGATGTCGCGCTTGCCGGCGTTGACGAAGGCCTGGTCCGGGGACGGACGCGACACGACCTGGGTCCAGAGCCGGAACGCGGGGCGCAGCCCGCCCTCCTCGGGGACCCGGTTGAAGGGGGTGAGCCGGGTGTACCAGCCGTGGTCGTGGGAGACGTACGCGCCGGAGCGCAGCAGCTTGAGCACGGGCCGGGAGAGCGCGGGCAGTTCCCCGAAGACGTCGGCGACGGCGTCGAACCAGGCGGACCCGCCGGCGCTGACGACGATCTCCTCGACGTCCTCCGCGAACCGCCCGGCCTTGTCGAACTCCACGGCGAGGCCGGTGAGCCGGCGCAGCCAGGCGTGCACCTTCTCCGGGTCGGCGTCGGGCACCTCCGCCTCGTACCCGGCGACGCCGACGAGGCGCAGGGTGGTGGTGGCGGCGACGGCGTCGGCGACGGCCCGGCAGTCCTCGTCGCTGCGGGCCCCGGTACGGGCCCCCTCGCCGGCCCCGAGCTCGACCACGACGTCCACCCGGGCGGGCTGCCCCTGGAGGGCCCGGTCCATGAGCCGGACCCCGCGCACGGAGTCCACGTAGCAGACGAACCGGAAGCCGGGGTCGGCCGCGAGCTCGGCGGCGACCCAGCGCAGGGCGGCGGGGTCGACGAGCTCGTTGGCGAGGAAGATCCGCTGGATCCCGAAGGCCCGGTAGACGCGGGCCTGGTGCGGTACGGCTGCGGTGATGCCCCAGGCGCCGTGGTCGAGCTGGCGCTCGAACAGCTGGGGGGCCATGCAGGTCTTGCCGTGCGGGGCGAACGCGAGGTGGTGGCGGGCGGCGTACTCGCCGAGCACGGTGAGGTTGTGCGCGAGCGCGTCGGCGTCCAGGGTCAGGACGGGGGTGGTGAACCCGCCGTCGTACAGGTCCCTGGCCTGGGCGGCCAGTTCGCCGACGGTGAGGCCGGCGGCCTCGGCGTCCGGGGGGAGGCCCTTGAAGCGGTGGTCGACGGGTTCGGCGGCGAGGCGTCGGACTGCGTCGCTGGGCATGGGGGGCCTCCTGGTGGTGCGGGTGGTGCCGTTGGTGTAACACCGGGTACGACGAGGGGTCAACGGTGCCGGTTCCCTGGGGCTCCGCCCCGGACCCCGCGCCTCAATCGCCGGCGGGGCTATGAACAGCCCCGCCGGCGTTGAGGCGGAAACGGAGAAANGGGCGGGGCGGGGAGAGGCTCCGCGCAGCGGGACCCCACGGGACCACGGCCTCGCGGACCGCTCGAACGGTGGCCCTCGGTGGGCCGTACCGCTGACACCATCAGGAAGGCACACCCCATCGACCCCACCAGAGGACGGACCCCGTGAGCGAGAAGACCGCCGTCACCCCCGACTCCCACCCCGCCGCCCCCGCGAAGTTCTCGCACGGCGTGCGCAAGGGCAACATCCTCCAGGTCGCCGGCCAGGTCGGCCAGCTGCCCGCCGTCGCCGGGCAGGCGCCCGCCATCGCCGGGCCGACCCTGCGTGAGCAGACCCTCCAGACGCTGGAGAACGTCCGCTCCGTGCTGGAGGCCGGCGGCGCGAGCTGGGACGACGCCATGATGATCCGCGTCTACCTCACCGACACCGCGCACTTCGCCGAGATGAACGAGATCTACAACGCGTACTTCGACGAGCAGGCCGTCAAGGTCCCCGCCGCCCGCACCACGGTGTACGTCGGCCTCCCCGCCGGCCTGCTGATCGAGATCGACGCCCTCGCGGTCCTCGGCTGACCGGAGCACGAGGGAGGGGCGCCCCCCTGGCGGTGGGGCGCCCCGGGTCACCCGGCCGCGGCCGTGGCCGCGCCTACGCGCAGTACTGGGCTTCCTTGCCGATCGACCGGTACATGCAGTCCGCGTTCTCCAGCAGCTGCAGCACCGCGTCCTTGTTCCGTGCCGTCTCACGGTCGATGACCTCGTCGGGCGGGTAGAAGCCGCCGCCGCCACCCGTGTCGCTCGGGTACATCTCGAACGTGTAGGCGAAGATCTTCTGGTCGCCCCACAGCCAGTCGTCGATCGTGCCGTCGGTGATGTACAGGTCGCTGGACTGCTCCGGCGTGTAGCCGTTGCTGGCGGCCATGCTCGTGCCGATCTTCTTGTACACGGCGAGGTCGTCCGCCGTCAGGCCCGGCGCGGTGTCGTTGTACGTCCACCCGAAGGGCCACAGCACCAGCTCGCTGTACGTGTGGAAGTCGATGGCGGCCTTGATCTGCTGCTTGCCGCCGACGATCCGGCTGCGCACGAAGTCCGAGACCACCTTCACCTCGGGCGCCGACGCGGCCGACGGCCCGCGGTAGGTCTCGGAGCTCTTGCTGCTGCTGGAGCCGCCGCAGCAGCCCCACTTGTAGTCCCAGTTGCGGTTGAGGTCGGTGCCCACGGCCGTGGAGCCGGAGTTGGGCTGGCGGTTCTTGCGCCAGGAGCGGTAGGAGCCGGTCGCGATGTCGTACTCGCCGCCGTCCGGGTTGAGGTCCGGGACGATCCAGATCTCACGGTTGTTGACCATGTTGGTGATCCGGGAGTCGCTGCCGTACTTGGAGCCGAACTCCTGGAGCAGGTACAGGGCCATTTCCACGGTCAGGTGCTCACGGGCGTGCTGGTGGGCGGTGAAGAGCACCTCGGGCTCGTTCTCGTCCGTGCCGACGTTGTCGCTGATCTTGATCGCGACGATGTCCCGGCCCTGGTACGACTTCCCGATGACCCGCTTGCTCATGATGCCGGGGTACTGGGCGATCCGCTGGTCGATCTCGGCGCTCGCCTCGGCGTAGTTGTGGTACTTGGAGTCCGCCGAGGGGAAGTCCATCGGGCGGTTCGCGACCCCCCGCTCGGAGCGGTCGGGCGGGCCGGCCAGGGCGGTCAGCTTGTAGCCGCGGGCGCGCAGGGCCTTGGCCTGGGCCGGGGTGGCGCTGACCACGACCGAGCGGGCGTCGACCTCGTCGATGGAGACACCGCTGCTCAGCAGGGAGGTGCGTTCGACGGCCGTGGACGGGCCCTGGATCTCGTACTGGACGACCGACTCGTCCTGGGTGGCCGTCGAGGGGGTGGGCGGCGGGGCTGCCGTCGCGCTCATGCCGTAGGCGGGTGCGCCGAGCGCGAGCGCCAGCAGGGCGGCCGTGACGGCGGCCCTCCGGCGGGTGTGGAGCCGCATGCGTTCTCCTGGGTGGAGTGTGGGGGTAGCCGTGCGGACGCGCACAGCGTGCTCTTGTGGCATGTCCCGGTCAATAGCCCCAGGCGTACCCGGCACCACGCACCGGACCGAATCAGCCACCCCCACACACCTACCGCCTACGGCAGCCCGTGGACCTTCGGACCCACCGCGTTCGACCAGGTACTACCCGCCTTGGCGTCCCAGTTCGTCGACCAGGTCATGGCCCCGCGCAGCCCCGGGTAGGTCTTCGAGGGCTTGAAGGATCCGCAGTTCGTACCCCGGGCCAGGCAGTCCAGGGCGTTGTTCACGACCGTCGGCGAGACGTACCCGCTGCCGGCGCCGCTGGGGGAGGCCGGGACGCCGATGCCCACCTGCGAGGGGTCGAGCCCGCCCTCCAGCTGGATGCAGGCCAGCGCCGTCAGGAAGTCCACCGAGCCCTGCGAGTAGACCTTGCCGTCGCATCCGTTCATGGCGCCGCTGTTGTAGTACTGCATGTTCACGACGGTGAGGATGTCCTTCACGGCCAGCGCGGTCTTGAAGTACCCGCCCTGCGTGGACTGCATGTCGATGGTCTGCGGGGCCATCGTCAGCACCAGCGAGGGGCCGGCCTTCGCCGCCAGGGCGCGCAGCGCCTGGGTCATGTAGGTCGGGTCGAGGCCGTTCTCCAGGTCGATGTCGATCCCGCTGAAGCCGTACTCCTGCATCAGTGCCCAGGCCGAGTTCGCCAGGTTCGTCGCGGAGGCGGAGTCATTGACCGAGATCGTGCCCTTCTCGCCGCCGATGGAGAGGGTGACGGACTTGCCGGCCGCCTTCTTCGCCGCGATGTCCGCCTTGAACTGGGCGACGGTGTAGCCGCCGAGGCCGGCCGAGTCGAGGTTGAAGGTGATCGCGCCGGGCGTGGTCGTGGCGTCGGCGAAGGAGACGGCGATGATGTCGTACTGGGCGGAGACCTCGGAGAGCTTCTGGACGGTCGCCCCGTTGTTGAAGTTCTGCCAGTAGCCCGTCAGCGCGTGCTTGGGCACGGACGGGTTGGGGTTCGGGTTGCCCCCGCCGCCGGTGGTGGTGCCGGTGACGGGCGGGGACTTGGGGCCCTCCCCGGCCGCGTTGTACGCGCTCACCTGGAAGGAGTACGAGGTGGCCGCGGCGAGCCCGGTGATCTGGGCCGGGGCTGAGGTCACCGTCTGGACGCGGACGCCGTCCTGATAGACGTAGTAGCCGCTCGCCCCGCTGACCGCGTTCCACGAAAGGGTGAGCCCGTGGTCGCTCTGGCCGGAAACCGTGGCCGCGGCGGGGGCGCCCGGGAGGCTCGGGCCGGGGTCGGTGCCGCCGCCCCCGTCGGGGCCGAAGACGCTGAACTCGTCCACGAGGTAGGCCGGCTGGCCGTACCAGCCGTGTGTCCAGACGGTGACCTGGGTGGTGCTCGGGCCGGTGGTGAAGGTGGTCGACAGCTTCTGCCAGCCGCCGCCCGAGCCGGGGGTCCAGGTGGAGACGTCCTGGGTGCCGGTGCCGGTCGCGCCGAGGTAGACGTACGAGCCCTGCACCTGGCTGCTGAGGGTGTACGTGGAATTCGGCTTGACCGTGACGGTCTGGCTGCACTGGGCGTTGTCCTGGCCCGCCGGGGTGGCGCGCAGCGCGCCCGAGCCGGCGTAGACGGGCGAGGGGACGACGGCACCCGAGCCGCCGGAACAGGTCCAGCCGGTGAGGCCCGACTCGAAGCCTCCGTTCCGGGCGACGTTGACGTCGGCGGCCTGGGCGGTGCCCGCCGCCAGGGCGGTGAGCCCGCCGGCGGCGAGGGTGACGGCGACGGGCAGGGCGAGGGAGCGTATGCGGTTCACGTGGGCTCCGTGGGGGGAGTGAAGGGGTGGAGCGGAAAGGAGTTCGAAAAGGGGCCTGAGGGAGGGGGAGTGGGGTTCCCCGCGGCCGAGGGCCGGCGCTCGCAGCCAAGTTGGTCCAGACCAATCCCGGTGTCAAGAGTGTTTGCGAAGTGGCTTGAAACGAACGGGCTTCGGATCCCTGTTGTCCGGGTTTTTCGCTACCTGTGACATGTGCTTAAGGCATGGGAATCTCCAAGGCCCTGACCAGCCAGGGGTGACGCGGATATGGTGCTGGGGCAAGGGGGAAGGCGCGTCGGGTGTTTGCGGTCGCGCAGTGCCGTGCGCGCGCCCGAGGGTGCGTGCGCGTACGTGACGGCCCGGGGAACGGCCGTCGCGTACAGGGTGAACGGGGGGATTCGCGTGCCGACCGCCATCGCTGTCACCAGTGCCGATCTGGTGCTGCCCGCCCCCGACCGGCACACCCCGGGCGCCGCCGTCCTGCGCCCGCCGGGCGAGGCCGGCCTGGAGGCCGCGCTCGCCGAGACCACCGCCCTGCTGGAGCGGCACGGCCACCTCGTGGCCCTCGTACCGCCCTGGCTGCCCCCGGCGACCGTCCGCCGGCTGCACACGGTGCGGGCCATCCTGGAAACCGACCGGATCGCGCTCCTCGACATCGACCTCCCGCCCCTGGGCACGGCCGTGCTGGCCCGCCAGCTGCGCCAGCTCACCGTCAGCGACTTCAGCCCCGGAGTGCTCGCCTCCGCCGCCCGCCTGCTGTCCCACTACATCTACGCGGGCGCCCTGCTCGGCAGCGTCGCCAAACTCGACCGGATCCCCGTCGGGCTCAAGGCCCACGCCCGCTCCTGGTCGCCGAGCGCCCAGTTCGCCGTACTCGCCCACCCGCAGCCGCACCTGGCCCGCCTCGGCGCCGCCGCGGCCCCCGCCCACGGCGGCGTCCTGCCCCCCGGCCCCGCCTTCGCCACGCACCTCACCTTCGCGCGCGGACAGCTGTCCTCCGACTGGGTCACGGCCGAACTGGCCCCCGCCTGGAAGGTGCAGGGGGTCATGGAGAACCCCCTCCCGGCCGACTCCGCGCGCTGGTGGGCCACCCCCAAGCTGGTCGAGTTCGCCGCCGCCATCCCGGACGTCTCCGTCCTCTACCAGCTCGTCGCCTCGGTCCGCCGCGAGCAGTGCCGCTGGTGCGGCTTCGAGCTCATCGGCGACCGCTGCGGCTTCTGCGCCGCCCCGCTCGCCGCCCCGCCCCCCGAGGACGGCGCCGCCCCCAGGGCCCGCGCCGCAACCGGCTCCTGACCGCCCGAACGAACGAAGAACCGCGAGGTACGACGGCTCATGAACTCACGCCAGCGCCGCGGCGTCATCCTGCTGCTCCTGTCGGCCGTGTGTGCCCTCGCGGCCTTCGCCGGGGTGCTCGTGGTGATCGGCGACGTCAACTCCAAGGTCGGCGCCGAGGTCGTCGCGTACCGCGTCAAGGGTGACATCGCGCCCTATAGCGCCCTCAGCGCCGGCCAGTTCGAGGCGGTCAAGGTCCCCAAGCGGTGGCTGTCGGACACCGCCGTCAGCGACCTCGGGACCCTCCGGGGCAAGATCGCGCTCACCACCCTGAAGAAGGGCTCCCTGCTCCAGAGCGACATGTTCGTGGACAAGCCGCAGCTCCAGCCCGGAGAGCAGGAGATCGCCATCATGATCGACGCGGCCACCGGAGTGGCCGGCAAGATCACCTCCGGCGCCAAGGTCAACATCATCGCCACCTTCAAGGGTGCCAAGGAGTCCGACCCCGCCCGCTCCGTGATCATCGTCGCCAACGCCCGCGTCCTGAACGTCGGCAAGCTCACCCCCCTCGACAAGGACGGCGACAAGAAGGGCCCCGCCGAGGCCGTCCCGATCACCTTCGCCCTGAACACCAAGGACACCCAGCGCGTCGCCTACGCCGAGTCCTTCGCGGAGCACGTCCGCCTGGCCCTCGTCGCCCCCGGCACCGACTCCGCCCCCGGCGCGGCCGACCGCACGTACACCCTCGACGGGGACAAGTGAGGCGCGGATGACCACTCGAATCCTCCCCGCGGCCGGCGACGCCGACGCCGCCCGCTCCATCGTCGCCCTGCTCAGCCAGCTCCCGGACGCCGAGCCCGCCCCGCCCGTCCCCGACTCCACCGCCCTGCTCGACACCCTGGGCCGGCTCGCCGCCGTGTCCGTCGACGAGCTCCCCGAGGTCGTCCTCGTCCACGAGCGGATCGGGCCCGTCCCCGCGCTGGAGCTCGTCCGCGAAGTCGCCCTGCGCTTCCCGGCGGTGGGTGTGGTCCTGCTCTCCTCGGACGCCGGGCCCGGGGTGTTCTCCGCCGCCATGGACTCCGGCGCACGGGGCCTCGTCGGACTGCCCCTGCACTACGAGGAGCTCGCCGCCCGGGTCGGCGCGGCCGCCCAGTGGTCGGCCGGCGTACGCCGCCACCTGGGCCGGGGCGCGGAGGTCTTCTCCGGCCCGGGCGGCCGGGTGGTCACCGTCACCGGCGCCAAGGGCGGCGTCGGCACCACCTTCACCGCCGTCCAGTTCGCCCTCGCCGCGGCCGCCTCCGGGCGCCGCACGGCCCTGGTGGACCTCGACCTCCAGGCCGGGGACGTCGGCTCCTACCTCGACGTCCAGTTCCGCCGCTCCATCGCCGACCTCGCCGGCATCCAGGACATCTCGCCCCGGGTCCTCCAGGACGCGGTCTACGAGGACCGCACCGGCGTGGCCCTGCTGCTGGCCCCGGCGGAGGGGGAGCGGGGCGAGGAGCTCGACGAACGGGCCACCCGCCAGGTCCTCAGCGCCCTGCGCGCCCGCTACGAGCTGGTCGTGGTCGACTGCGGCACCCAGGTGACGGGAGCCAACGCCACCGCCGTGGAGCAGGCGGACGTGGCGGTCCTCGTCACCACCCCGGACGTGGTCGCCGTGCGGGCCGCCAAGCGGATGGTCCGGATGTGGGAGCGGCTCCAGGTGCGCAAGGCGGAGGACACCGCGATGGTGGTCAACCGCTGGAGCAAGCACACCGAGATACAGCCCGCGCTGATCGAGAAGATCACCAGGACCCGCCCCACCCGCACCCCGGTCCCGGCCGCCTTCAAGGAGCTCCAGGGGGTGGTGGACGCGGGCCGGGTGCAGGACCTCGACAACCGCTCGACGGTCAAGCAGGCCCTGTGGGCGCTGGCCGGGGAGCTGGGCCTGCTGTCGGCCCCGCAGCAGCCGGGGGACCCGGTCCCGGCCCAGGCCTCCGCCGGCACGGCCGTCGCGGTCCGCGCGGCGGGCCCGGTCGCGCGGCTGCGGCGCGGCCGGGAGGGCTGACGGATGCGCCGATGGCCGGGGGAGCGGGAGCGGGACCGGGGGCAGGTGGCCCTGGAGTTCGTGGGCATGGTCCCGCTGATCCTGCTGCTCGTGGCGGCGGTGTGGGAGTGCGTACTGATCGGGTACGCCTTCTCGCTGGCCGGGAACGCGGCCGACGAGGGGGCGCGGGCGGGCGCGGTGCACGGCGACGGGGCCTGCCGGACGGCTGCCGCCAAGCACATCGGGGGCGCGTGGGGCATGCAGGCGGACTGCGGTCCGGCCGGGGACGTCTACAAGGCCACGGTCACGCTCAACATCCCGGTCCTCTACCCCGGCCTGAACTTCGGCGAGCTCACCGGCACCGGAGGTGCGGCGATGGAGAAGGAGGAGCCGTGAACCGGCACCGAGGGCGGCTCCGGCTCCGGCTCCGCGAGGACCGGGGCCAGGTGGCCCTGGAGTACATCGGGTTCATCCCGATCCTGCTGTTCGTCGCCCTGTGCGGGATCCAGCTGGGCTGGATCGCGTACGTCCACGAACAGGCCGACACCGCCGCCCGCACGGCGGCCCGGGTGGAGGCCAAGCACCCGGGCCGGGGAGAGGCCGCCGGACGCGCCGCCATCCGTGAGGGCCTGTCGGCGCAGATCTCCGTACCTCCCGGGGGCGACGCGATCACCGCCACGGTGACGATCAAGATCAACAGCATCGTGCCCGGTCTCGACATACCCGACGCCAAGGCCACCGCAGTCATGCCCAACGACGACCCGAAGGGACCGTGACCGTGAGCCTGCGTTCCCGGGTCAGCACCCCCGACGACCGCCACAGCCCCCGCGAGGACGGCCGGCTCGTCTCCACCTACCGCGCCAAGCTGCTGGAGGAGATCGACCTCGCCGAGATGTCCGCGCTCGCCCCCGCCGAGCGCCGGGCCCGCCTGGAGCGCGTCCTCGGCCACATCATCAGCCGCGAGGGCCCCGTCCTCTCCACCGCCGAACGCGCCCAGCTGATCCGGCGCGTCGTGGACGAGGCCCTCGGGCTCGGCGTGCTCGAACCGCTCCTGGAGGACGCCTCCATCTCCGAGATCATGGTCAACGGCCCCGACCAGATCTTCGTGGAGCGCGCCGGCCGGGTCGAGCAGCTGCCGATCCGCTTCGCCTCGCACGAGCAGCTGATGCAGACCATCGAGCGCATCGTCTCCACCGTCAACCGCCGCGTGGACGAGGCCAACCCGATGGTCGACGCCCGCCTCCCCAGCGGGGAGCGCGTCAACGTCATCATTCCGCCGCTGTCCCTCACCGGCGCGACCCTCACCATCCGCCGCTTCCCGCGCGCCTTCACCCTCCAGGAGATGATCGCCCTCGGCTCCCTGGACGAGCAGATGCTGCTCCTGCTGTCCGGGATGGTCCAGGCGCGGATGAACCTGATCGTCTCCGGCGCCACCGGCACCGGGAAGACCACCCTCCTCAACGCCCTCTCCGGTCTGATCCCGGAGGGCGAGCGCGTCATCACCATCGAGGACTCCGCCGAACTCCAGCTCCAGCAGGCCCACGTCATCCGCCTCGAATCCCGCCCGGCGAACGTGGAGGGCAAGGGCCAGATCACCATCCGCGACCTGGTGCGCAACTCCCTGCGCATGCGCCCCGACCGCATCATCGTCGGCGAGGTCCGCGGCGGCGAGACCCTCGACATGCTCCAGGCCATGTCCACCGGCCACGACGGCTCCCTCGCCACCGTCCACGCCAACAGCTCCCAGGACGCCCTGATGCGCCTGCAGACCCTCGCCTCCATGTCGGAGGTCGAGATCCCCTTCGAGGCGCTCCAGGACCAGATCAACAGCGCCGTCAACGTGATCGTCCAGCTCACCCGTTTCGGGGACGGCTCACGCCGCATCACCGAGATCTCCGTCCTCGACTCCCACGGCCGCGAACCGTTCCGGATCACCACGGTCTGCCGTTACGTCGCCCAGCCCATGGCCGCCGACGGGCGCGTGCACGGCTACTTCGCCTACGCCCCCCTCCCGCGCCGGATCGCGGAGCGCCTCTACATGAACAACCAGCCGATCCCCCAGGCCTTCGGGGTGGCCCCGCCGGAGGACCACCTCGACCCGCTCACCTCCCCCCGGACCGTCCTGTGACCAACCTCGTCCTCCTCACCCTCGGCGCCACCCTGCTGGCCGGACTGTTCGTGTCCCTCGGGGTGCACGCCTACTCGGCCGGCCTCGCCCAGCGCGCCGCCCTCATCGAACGCCTCGCCGCCGAAGGCGCCCCGGAGGCGCCCGGCCGCCGGCGCCGCTTCGCCGGCCTCGACCGGCGGCTGCGCAGGACGAAGCTCGGCCGGCGCATCGAGGTGAAGCTGGCGACCACCGGCCTCGACCTCACCCCGGGCGAGTTCTTCGCGTACATGCTGATGGCGGTCGCCGGCGTCTGGCTGGTCTCCGCCGCCCTCCTGGCGCCCTTCTTCGGCCCCGTCGCCGGCCTGATCGGCCTGTGGGCGGCGAACGCCTTCCTCAACTGGCAGCGGGCCCGTCGCACCGAGCGGTTCATCAACCAGCTGCCGGAGCTGGCCCGGATCCTCGCCAACGCCACCCAGGCCGGACTCGCCCTGCGCACGGCCATCGGGATCGCGGCCGAGGAGCTGGAGGCCCCGGCGGGGGAGGAGCTGTCCCGGGTCGCGGACCGGCTCGCGGTCGGTCACTCCATCGAGGAGGCGCTCGGGGAGATCGTGGAGCGGCTGCCCTCCCGGGAACTGGTCGTCCTCGTCTCCACCCTGGTCCTCTCGGCGCGGGCGGGCGGCGCCATCGTCGGGAGCCTGCGCAACCTGGTGGTGACCCTGGAGCAGCGCAAGGAGACGCGCCGGGAGATCCGTACGCAGCTCTCCCAGGTGACGGTCACCGCCTACCTCGTCCCGGCGATCGGCCTGGGCTCACTCCTCCTGGTCGACATGATGATGCCGGGCGCGCTGGACCGCATGACCGGCGCCCTGATCGGGCAGACCGCCGTCCTGATCGCCCTCGGCCTGTTCACCCTCGGCTTCGTCCTCATCCGCCGCCTGTCGAAGATCGACGTCTGACGGGAGGACGACGCCACCATGACCCCCTACCTGCCCCTCCTCCTGGCCGCCGTGACGGGCCTCGCGGTCTTCGGCATCCTCCACGGCATCCGCCTCTACCGCGCCGACGTGGAACTCCCCACCGACCTCGCCCTCGCCCTGGAGGTCGGCTCCTCCCGCACGACGGCCGTCGGCTCGGTGGTCGACCGCCTCGGCATCCGCTGGGCACCCCTCGTCCTGCGCCTGATGGGCCCCACGCGGGTGGCGCGCAAACGCGCCCAGATCGACCGGGCCGGAAATCCGGCCGGCCTGACCATCGACCGTTACGCGGCCCGGCGCGCGGTCTACGGCTTCCTCGGCGGCCTCGGCGCCCTCGCGATGCTCCTCAACGGCCAGCTGGTCGTCGCCCTCCTGATGGTCGCGTTCGGACTGTTCTGGATCGAGGCGGGCCTGTGGTCGGCGATCCGGGTCCGCCGCGACGACATCGAGCGCACCCTCCCCGACTTCCTCGACGTCCTCGCGGTCGTCGTCAGCGCAGGGCTCGGCTTCCGGCAGGCGCTGGAGCGGGTCGCGGCCAAGTACGAGGGCCCCTGGGCGGACGAGGTCCGCATCACCCTCCAGCAGATGGACATGGGCGTCAGCCGCCGCCAGGCCTTCGACGAACTGCGCCGCCGCAACGACAGCGAGCAGGTCGCCCAGTTCGTCACCGCCCTCCAGCAGGGCGAGGAACTCGGCTCCCCGATCGTGGACACCCTCATCGCCATCGCCGAGGACATGCGCCGCACGGACGCCCAGAACGCCCGCCGCCGCGCCGCCCGCGCCGTCCCCAAGGCCACGTTCGCGGTCACGATGTTCATGCTCCCCGGCACGCTCATCCTGCTGGTCTGCGGCTTCGTGTACGGGGCGAACGTGGACTTCGGCGCCCTGCTGGGCGGTGGCTGACGATGACGTCCACGGCCGCCCTCCCCGCCGTCGGCTCCCCGCTCCGCCTCCGGGCCAACGCCCTCCAGTCCCTCTGCCGCCAGGTCTTCGCCCTCCGCCTGGTGATGATCCCGCTGGGCGTGCCCCTGGCCCTTTCCCGTACGGCCCACGGCGCCCCCACGTACCTGGTCTCCGCCGCGGTCCTGTTCACCTTCATGCTCTCCTACGTCCTCTTCCGCGACTGGGAGCGCTTCGGCCCCCTGCTCCTGCGCCACCGCTGGCTGCTGGCCGCGGACATGGCCCTGGGCACCCTGCTGCTGATCACCGCCGGCCCCTCCTCCCCGCTGGGCCTGGTGGCCCTGGGCACCCCTCTGCTCGCAGGCCTGGTGTACGGCTGGCGGGGCTCGGCGGTCTACGCGGCGGCCCAGACGGCGGTGATGGCGGCACTCGGCGGCGGCCTGTCGCTCTCCCTCCTCTGCATCCTGTCGGGCGCGGCGGGCTCCTCCGTGCGCGACTTCCTGATCCGGCTCACCGAAGCGCGGGCGCAGCTGGCGGTGGCGGAGGCGATCCGCGGCGAACGCGACCGGCTGGCCCGGGAGATGCACGACTCGGTGTCCAAGACCCTGCACGGCCTGGCCTTGACGGCCGACGCCCTGACCCTCACCCAGGACCCCGCCACCATCCGCGTCCACTCCGCCCTCCTCGCGGAGGCGGCCCGCCGCGCGGTGACGGAGTCCCGCGCCCTCCTCACGGACCTCCGCGAGCCCCTC
>NZ_JZWV01000686.1 GCF_000966975.1 Streptomyces katrae
GCGGGGCGCCCTCGCCGGCGGCGGCCGCCGCCAAGCAGCAGCCCGCCCCGCACGAGCACACGTTCGCCAATGAACTGGCCGCACCGAAGGAGAACCCGCAGCAGCGGGACTCCGCCCCGGTCGCGCCCGCCGTGGCCGGCTGCGACCGGCACTACGGGAGCGTCAACGTGTGCGTCCCGGCGGCCTTCCCGGCGGAGGTGAAGAAGACCTGTCTCTTATACACATCT
>NZ_JZWV01000687.1 GCF_000966975.1 Streptomyces katrae
CGCCTGGACGCGGACGGCGACGGCTGGACCTGCTAGCCGCCCGCACGGAGAAGGGGCCCCGCCGCGATCCGCGGCGGGGCCCCCTCCGTGGGCCGCGCCCGGAGTGCGGGCTCCGGGCGGCCGTGCGATAACGGCAGGATGAAACGCTCCTCAGTGCGAGTAGGCGGCCAGCGAGATGCCCACGTAGTGGGCCACGAAGGCCGCCAGCGTCAGGGAGTGGAACACCTCGTGGAAGCCGAAGAAGCGGGGCGAGGGGTTGGGGCGCTTGATCCCGTAGATCACGCCGCCCGCGCTGTAGAGGAGGCCGCCGACGATCACCAGCACCAGGACCGCGATGCCGCCGGTGCGCAGGAAGTCCGGCAGGAAGAAGACGGCGGCCCAGCCCATCGCTATGTAGCAGGGGGTGTAGAGCCAGCGCGGGGCGCCGACCCAGAAGACGCGGAAGGCGATGCCGGCGGCGGCCGCGAGCCACACCGCCCACAGCAGGGTCCGCCCGGTGGAGTCCGGCAGCAGCAGGACGGTGAGCGGGGTGTAGGTGCCCGCGATGATCAGGAAGATGTTGGCGTGGTCGAGCCGGCGCAGGATCGCCTCGCCGCGCGGGCCCCAGGTGCCGCGGTGGTAGACGGCGCTGACACCGAAGAGCAGGCAGGCGGTGAGGATGTACACCCCGCACGCGACCCGCGCCCGCGTGGAATCGGTGAAGGCCATCAGCGCCAGACCCGCGACCACGACGGCCGGGAACATCCCGGTGTGCAGCCAGCCGCGCATCAGTGGTTTGGCCGGTTCGGCCTGCGGAGCTGCGCGTTCGGCCGGTGCGGCCGCGACGGCAGCGGCGTCAGAAGTCATGGTCGCCATGCTACCTACGGGTCCGTAGGTTTCCGTTATTCCTCTTTACGGAAGATTGACCGACGTGGCGATGCTCACGTGAGAGGCCCCCTGGACATATGCGCACACGCACCGGATGATCAGATGAGTGCGGTCGACACCGGATGAGCGGAGCGCGAAGCGTCCGGGTCGCGGCCCCCACGGGGCATACACCAAACAAACCCCTCAACAAGGAGCAATCGTGGCGCGCGACAACGCGGCTCCCACCCCTTCCCTCCCGACGACGCACCAGGAGCTGATCTCCTGGGTCGACGAGATCGCGGCGATCACGCAGCCCGACCGCGTCGTCTGGTGCGACGGCTCCGAGGCCGAGTACGAGCGCCTGTGCGAGGAGCTCGTCGCCAAGGGCACGTTCAAGAAGCTCGACGAGACCAAGCGCCCGAACTCGTACTACGCCGCCTCCGACCCCTCCGACGTCGCGCGCGTCGAGGACCGGACCTTCATCTGCTCCGAGAAGGAGGAGGACGCGGGCCCGACCAACCACTGGAAGGCCCCTTCCGAGATGAAGGAGCTCTTCGCCGGTGAGCAGGGCATCTTCCGCGGCTCCATGAAGGGCCGCACGATGTACGTCGTGCCCTTCTGCATGGGCCCCCTGGGCTCCGAGCTCTCCGCGATCGGCGTCGAGATCACCGACTCCGCCTACGTCGCGGTCGCCATGCGCACCATGACCCGCATGGGCAAGGCCGTCCTCGACGAACTCGGCACCGACGGCTTCTTCGTCAAGGCCGTCCACACCCTCGGCGCCCCGCTCGCCGAGGGCCAGGCCGACGTCCCGTGGCCCTGCAACACCACCAAGTACATCTCGCACTTCCCCGAGACCCGCGAGATCTGGTCCTACGGCTCCGGCTACGGCGGCAACGCCCTGCTCGGCAAGAAGTGCTACGCGCTGCGCATCGCCTCCGTCATGGCCCGTGACGAGGGCTGGCTCGCCGAGCACATGCTGATCCTCAAGCTCACCCCGCCGGCCGGCGAAGGCGAGACCAAGTACGTCGCGGCCGCCTTCCCCTCCGCCTGCGGCAAGACCAACCTCGCCATGCTGGAGCCGACCATCCCCGGCTGGACGGTCGAGACCATCGGCGACGACATCGCCTGGATGCGCTTCGGCGAGGACGGCCGCCTCTACGCGATCAACCCCGAGGCCGGCTTCTTCGGCGTCGCCCCCGGCACCGGCGAGCACACCAACGCCAACGCCATGAAGACGATGTACGCGAACACCGTCTTCACCAACGTCGCGCTCACCCCCGACGGTGGCGACGTGTGGTGGGAGGGCATGACCGAGGAGCCCCCGGCCGAGCTGATCGACTGGCGCGGCAACCCGTGGACCCCGGAGTCCGAGACCCCGGCCGCCCACCCGAACGCCCGCTTCGCCGTCCCGGCCTCGCAGTGCCCGACGATCGCCCCCGAGTGGGAGGACCCCAAGGGCGTCCCGATCTCCGCGATCCTCTTCGGCGGCCGCCGCGCCTCCGCCGTGCCGCTGGTCACCGAGTCCTTCGACTGGAACCACGGCGTCTTCATCGGCTCGAACATCGCCTCCGAGAAGACCGCCGCCGCCGAGGGCAAGGTCGGCGAGCTGCGCCGCGACCCGTTCGCGATGCTGCCGTTCTGCGGCTACAACATGGGCGACTACATGGCCCACTGGGTCAAGGTCGCGGCCGACAAGGACCAGACCAAGCTCCCGAAGATCTACTACGTGAACTGGTTCCGCAAGAACGACGCGGGCAAGTTCGTGTGGCCCGGCTTCGGCGAGAACAGCCGCGTCCTGAAGTGGATCGTCGGCCGCCTCGACGGCACCGCCGAAGGCGTCGAGACCGCGATCGGCGTCCTGCCGACCAAGGCCGCCCTCGACCTCGACGGCCTCGACATCTCCGACGAGGACCTCGACTTCCTCCTCACCGTCGACAAGGACGTGTGGCGCGAGGAGGCCGCCCTGGTCCCCGAGCACCTCAACACCTACGGCGACCACACGCCGAAGGAGCTGTGGGAGCAGTACCACGCGCTCGTCGAGCGCCTGGGCTGAGCCCGACGCCTGCCGATGCCGCAGGCCACCTGAACGTGGGAGTCCCCGACCAAGGTTCTCCCACCGCTGTGGGAATCCCCGACCAAGGCTTTCCCAGAGCAGCACACGTCCTGCCGACGGGCGGGGGCCACTGTCCCGGCCGCCGCCCGTCACACCCTCAGGAGCGTCCGCGCTCTTCAAGGTAGGCCGTGTGCGTCTGCTGACGGCGGGCCTCCCTGTCCTGGAGGCCCGCCGTCAGGCGTTCCGCCTCCTCGGACAGCACCGACAGCTGCCGCTCCAGGTGCCGCTCCGGCGACTCCCCGCCCGGCGTCAGCCGGGTCCACCAGCGGGTCCGGTTGTACGTGTCCACGCATTCCGGCACGTCCAGCCGGATCGCCCGCGACAGCGCGTGCACCGCGTCCGGCTCCGTGGCCAGTGCCTCCGTGCCCCAGCCCGGCTCCAGCAGCGCCCCGTACAGGTCCAGCAGCCCGCCCAGCTTGCCCTCGGCGGCCGGCGGGAGCTCCACCTCCGCCGCGTACTCCCGCAGCCGGGCCAGGTCCTCCCGTACGACGCCCAACTGCTCGGCCGTCCCCGGGAACACCGGCACGGAAGCCCGCTCGGGCGGGGCGATCAGCGCGCCCGCCCCGTACAGGCCCGCGATCACCACCGGCCAGTACGCGCCCGCCGCCCCGGCCACCGTCAGTGCCAGGCCGGCCAGTCCGCAGGCGCTGCCGACCAGGTTCTTCTTCGACTCCAGGTAGCCGAGCACCCGGGTCGACGGCCTACTGGTAGCCACGGATCTCCTCGAAGGCCCCGTCCAGCGCATGGTTGCCCTTGGTGGCGTCGAAGAGCCGGCCGCCCGTCAGCTCGGTGATGTGGGAGAGCTCCTTGCGGTCCGAGTCCCCGAACAGGACCGCGAAGACCGGCGTGTGCCGCTGCCCCTCCGGGAGACCGGCGTAGAAGGAGTCGAAGTCCTGCACCCTGTCCCCGCTCTGCCCGTCCGTCATGAGCACGATCGAGGTGAACGCGTCCGCGTTCCCCTGCCCCAGGTGCTGGTACGCCGCCTTCAGACTTCCGTACACCGCCGTACCGCCGTCGGGGCGCAGGGACTGCACGTCCCGTCGGATCGCGTCCAGGGCGGGCCCCGGGTTCCCGGGCTCCACGACGTGGGTCAGCACCTGCTTCACCTTGTCGCCGAACGGCAGGAGCGTCACCTCCTCGCGGTCCCGGAACCGCTGCCCGGGCCCCGAACTCCCCGTCCCCGTCAGGTCCGTGAGGGCGTCCCGCAGCCGGCCGATGCGGTTGTCGTCGCCCATCGAACCCGAGGTGTCGAGCACGTACACCGTGCGGGAGGGCCGGCGCAGCTCGTTCTCGTACGAGGCCAGCAGCCCGTCCGCGACCGGACGCGAGCCGGGGAACGGCAGCTCCCGCCGCTTCTCCGCCTCCAGCCCGTCGGCCGGCGCCACCCCGGCGGCCACCGGGCGGCGGAAGGTCTGCGCGGTGATGGCCCGCTGCGCCGCGTCACCCCGCAGGTAGTCCGTCAGCCGCCGGCCCGACTCCCGGGCCCCGGCGGGGGAGGAGGCCAGGAGCGTCAGCGGGTAGTGGGCGGTGACCACCCCGTCCTTGGGGCGGATCACGGTCAGCGGCGCCTTGCCGGCTCCCGCGTCCTTGTTCATGGAGAGCAGCACCGACTCGTAGTTCACGAGGGCGTCGACGTCGCCGCGCCTGGCGTACGCCGTCGCCAGCCAGCCGGAGGAACCGGAGGTCAGCTTCTGCCCGTTGAAGAAGCCCTTCAGACGGGGCTGGGCCTTCTTCACGTCCTCGTCGGTGAGCGCCGCCTGGGCCCCCGAGAGCCCCGAGGCCACCGATACGAGGGCCGAAAAGCCGGAGTTGGAACGCACCGGGTCCGTCATCCCGTACGTCAGCTTCCCGGCGGCCACGGCCTCCTCGACCGCCGCCCAGGTCACCTCCTGCGGCTTCCAGCCGAGCCGGGACAGCGCCTCGGGCCTGATGCCGAGGGCGACCGGCGAGGACATCACCGGGGTCTCGTTGGCGAGTTTGGCGGCCGCCTCCGGGCGCAGGCGGAGGTAGTCGTTGGAGGAGAGCCAGATCGCGTCGTACTTGCCGTCCGCCTTGCCCGAAGCCACCTGCTCGGCCGCGTCGAGCGTCCCCGACCAGGCGAAGTCGACGGACACGCCGGTGGCGGCCTTGGCGTCCTTGAGGACCTGGGCCATGTCGGCGAGTTCGCTGGAGGCCAGGACGCGCAGCCTGCCCTCCTTGTACTCGGCCGAGGGCTTGCCGGAGGAACCGGACGCCGTGCTTTCGTCCGGCTCGCCGCCGGCGCAGGCCGAGGCCCCGAGGAGGGTGGCGGTCAGCGCGATCGCCGCCGCGAGGCGTCTGCGGACGCGCGCGGTGTGCCGCTTCATTCCCCACCGCCTTCCAGGGCGCTCGGTGTGCGGGTGCGGGCCAGGTACGCCGAGGCCGCCTGGAGCTCGCCCGTCAGGGACTCGACCGTCGCCGCCATGTTCTCCGCGGCCTGGACCTTGAAGGAGTCGATCGCGTCGAGGGTCTTGTAGATCTGCCCGAAGGCCGTACGGAGGGTCTCCGCCCCGACCGCCGGGTCCGCGGCGATCCGCTGGATCTCCCCGCTCTGGCCGGCCAGCATCTCCGCGTTCCCGCGGATCAGGCTCTCGGTGGTCCCGCGCAGGTTGTTGACCTGCTCGATCACCTTGCGCTGGCTGTCGAGGGCCGAGGCCAGCATCACCGCGATGCGCAGGGCCGAGACGGTGGTGGTCGCGGCCCGGTCGACCCCCTTGATCAGCTCGTCGTTGTTGCGCCGGACCACGTCCATCGCCAGGTAGCCCTGGGCGCAGACGGCCAGCTGCGTCAGCAGGTCCTGGTGCTTCTGGCGGACGGGGAACAGCACGTCGGAGCGGAGCGCGTCCGCCTGGCCGGGGTCGGTGCGTTCGGCCTCGCCGATCCGCTGCTCGACGGCCGCGTCCAGGGCCTCGGTGAGCACCGCGTACTCCTGGAGCTTGCCCATGGTCTCCCAGAGCCGGGCCCGCTCGGTGTGCAGGGCCGCGTTGTCGCGACGCAGCTCGTCCTGGCCGCCGAGGAGGGCCTGCACGATCCGGTTGAGGGTGTCCTGGGCGGAGGCGTACCTGGCGACGTGGTCGCGCAGCCGGTTGCCGCCCGGCAGCTTCGCCAGCAGCCTGCGGGCCCCCTTGACGGGGGCGCCGGCCTGCGGGTCGAGGTCCTCGACGGTACGGCGCAGCTCGACGAGGGAGCCGGCGACCCGGGCCTGGGCGGCACCGCCGCCGTCCGCGCCGATCGACCGTACGGC